>NZ_BCWL01000216.1 GCF_001592185.1 Bergeriella denitrificans NBRC 102155 | reverse complement strand
TAGTACGACAAGGCGCAGCAACGCCGTATCATTCTTATTTTAAATGACTATACTTTGCGTTTATTTCAGCGGCGTCATGCCCATGTATTCCAACAGGAAGTTGGTAAATGCTGGATTGGCGGGTTTGCTGTCCATATTTTTCCAGCGTTGCTGCCAGCCGCGCAAAGTGCTTTGGATTTGGGTTTTGGATTGCTCGGAGGTAATCTCACCGCGCTGGCTGTCCACTGCGGAGCGCAGATACACTTCGTACACGGCATCATCGACCGAGTTGCGGCCGATTAATTGGATACGGTAGCGGTTGAGATATTGCGCTGCCTGCACTTTGGTCAATTTGCCCTGGCTGACCTGGCTGGCCAGGCGCGTGGCTTCGTCGCGGATTTTGGCCACGTCGGTCCAGTGGGAATTGGCCAGGCGGTAGCCTTCGGCTGGGGTGTCGGCAACTCTGGTATTGGTAGGATTGACGGGCACTTCTTTCAGGGTCGGCAGGTAGATGGTTTCACAGCCTGCCAGCGCCGCCAATGCGAATAAGAGGGGGATATGTTTTTTCATGGGTGCTATTATAATCAGTTTCCGGTGCCAGACCAAACGATTGGCTGCCGCTTAGTGGGCGTTTTTGCCGAATTGCAACATTTTTTCAGACGGCCCTGCAGCAAAAAAGGCCGTCTGAAACGGCCTTTTTTGCGGTGTGCTTATGCCAAGTCGGCAAACAGCGGGGTAGAAAGGTAGCGCTCGCCGTAAGACGGAATCACGACCACAATCAGCTTGCCTTCGTTTTCCGCTTTTTTCGCCAGCTGCAAGGCGCTCCATACGGCCGCGCCGGAGGAAATGCCTACCAGGATGCCTTCTTTTTCGGCCATGGCGCGCGCGGTTTCAAAGGCGGCGTCGTTCGGCACTTTGATAATGTCGTCGTACACGCCGGTGTTCAATACGGCCGGTACGAAGCCTGCGCCGATGCCCTGAATCGGGTGCGGGCCTTTTTCGCCGCCGCTCAATACCGGAGATGCTTCCGGCTCTACGGCCACGACCTGCACGCCGGGTTTGCGCTGTTTCAGCACTTCGCCCACGCCGGTAATGGTGCCGCCCGTGCCCACGCCGGCTACGAAAATATCGACTTGGCCGTCGGTATCGCGCCAGATTTCTTCGGCGGTGGTGCCGCGGTGGATTTCCGGGTTGGCGCTGTTGTCAAACTGACGCGCCATAAAGTAAACATCGGGATGCTCGTCCACCAGCGCCTGCGCTTTGGCAATCGCGCCGCCCATGCCTTCGGCGGCGGGGGTCAGAATCAGCTCGGCACCGAATGCGCGCAGCAGCATTTTGCGCTCTTTGCTCATGCTCTCCGGCATGGTAATCGCCAGCTTGTAGCCGCGCGCCGCACACACCATAGCCAGGCCGATGCCGGTGTTGCCGCTGGTGGCTTCTACGATAACGGTGTTTTTATTGATTTTGCCGGCTTTTTCAGCGGCCTCAATCATGGCTTCCGCAATACGGTCTTTCACGCTGCTGCCCGGGTTGAAAAATTCCAACTTCACGGCTACCTGCGCTTTCAGGCCCTCGGTCAGACGGTTTAATTTTACCAGCGGGGTATTGCCGATCAAATCGGTAATGCTGTTTGCAATATTCATTTCCAACTCCTGATTTATGATGGATATCTTACGGCCTTATCTTAAGCACAAGCCGTCTGAAAAGCCAATATTAAAAGATTCTGAATTTATAACTTTTGGTTTATACGCGCCCCGCCAACATCAACACCGGCAGCGCGGCCAGCTGCATCAGCAGCGCCAGAAACAGGCAGCCCTGCACCTGCGCCGCGCTGAAGGCATAAACCGGGCGGCGCATAATCATGCGGTTGTGCACATACAGCACCGCCATCAATACCGTCTGCAGCACAAACCAGTTCAGCGGCCGCAGCGCGTAAAACTCCAGCATGGCGGGCGCGGCAACCAGCGTCAGCGGGCTCGGGTAATGATACCACACCATGCCGCCGATAAACGCAAAGGCCGCCGTCATCAGCACATTGCTGAGGGCAAACAGCGCCAGCAGGCCGAACAATCTGCCCTGCCCCGTTTCCCGCGCCGCCGCCTGCTTAAAGTCAATCCAAAAAAACACGCTGGCAACGGTCAGATACGCGTGCGGCAGAAACAGCGGCCCAATATGCGTCATGCCCCAAATGCCGGGTAAAAGGCGCGCACCCCACAGCGACACGGCCAGCCACAGCAGCACGCTGCCCCAAAACCATTGGAACATCCCTGCCCGAAAAACCAGCAGCAGCCATATCAATCCGTAGGCCGCGACCGACCATACATTCCAATCCCCGGCCATCAGTAATGCAACTCGCCGTCAAAAACCGTTTCCGCAGGGCCGGTCATTAACACGTCCTGCTCCGGCTGCCATTCGATAAACAAATCGCCGCCCGGCAACGAAACCCGCACGGGCACACCCGCATCCAACAGCCCCAGGCGCACGCCCGCCACCACAGCAGCGCACGCGCCCGTACCGCAGGCCTGCGTTTCGCCCGCGCCGCGCTCGTACACCCGCAAACGCACCGCGCAGCGGTCGACAACCTGCATAAAGCCGACATTGACCCGCTCGGGGAATTGGGTATGAGGTTCGATGGCAGCACCCAAAGTTTCCACAGGCGCAGCCGCCGCAGCGGCCACCACCATCACCGCGTGCGGATTGCCCATATTCACGCAAGACACCTGCACCTGCTGCTCGATGGCGACATGATAAGCCAGCGCATTTTCATCACTCTGCTCCGCAGGCAGCGGCACAAACGGAATTTCAGACGGCTTAAAGCGCGGCCGCCCCATGTTGACCGTGACCAAACCGTTGTCCAACAGCTTGGGGCGGATAATGCCGCCGGCCGTTTCCACCACGATTTCCTGCTTGTCGGTCAAGCCCTTATCCGCCACAAAGCGCACAAAACAGCGCGCGCCGTTGCCGCACTGCTCCACCTCGCTGCCGTCGGCATTGAAAATGCGGTAGCGGAAATCCACGCCCGCCGCTTCGGTTTTTTCCACCACCAAAAGCTGGTCGAAACCCACGCCGCGAAAACGGTCGGCCCAGCGCGTCAGCGGCGCCGCCAGCGGATCGAAATCCTGATTGACGGCATCCACCACCACAAAATCATTGCCCAATCCGTGCATTTTGGTAAATTTTAACGTTTTCACCGTTTCTTCCATTCCTTCATTTTGCCGGCACACAC
>NZ_BCWL01000215.1 GCF_001592185.1 Bergeriella denitrificans NBRC 102155 | reverse complement strand
GGGTGAGCCAACGCTGTGGCAGAAATTAAGTTCTCCGACTATAGTGTGGCAAGGCGAAAGCAACGCTGTGCCATTCATTAATCCCATCAGATCAAATGAAATCGTGCCGATAAACTGCAGCCCGTAAGCGGGCACTTTTGCCCGATAATGTGTTGAGGTTCTAATACGTTTCCGGTACATCAGAATCTGTAGGTCGGGCATTCTTGCCCGACGTTTGGTATCAATACCCAATATGTTCAGGTGTGATAATGATTTGTCGGGCAAGAATGCCCGACCTACGGCTGCTATAGAAAGTTTGGGAGGAAACAAATTATATTGCGCTCGATTTCAATCCAGTATAAAAAAGCCGTCTGAATTTCAGACGGCTTTTTTGTTATCGGCCAAACCTTTACAGCTTCATGGCGCTCAATTTGGCTTCGTAAGCGGCCAGGTCGGCAATCGGACGGCTGGCAACGCCGCTTTCCATTGCGGCTTTGGCGGTCGCAGCGGCTACGCGCGGCAGCAGGCGCGGGTCGAAAGCGGTCGGAATCAGGTAATCCGCGCCGAATTCGAATTTTTGGCCGTAAGCGGCAACCACTTCTTTCGGTACTTCTTCCATCGCCAAATCAGCCAGTGCGTAAACGCAGGCCAGCTTCATTTCTTCGTTGATGGTGGTTGCGCCGCAATCCAGCGCGCCGCGGAAGATGAACGGGAAGCACAATACGTTGTTGACTTGGTTCGGGAAGTCGGAGCGGCCGGTACCGATGACCACGTCGGCGCGGGTTTCTTTGGCCAGCGGCGGCAGGATTTCCGGGTTCGGGTTGGCCATGGCGAATACGATGGGCTTGTCGGCCATGGTGTTGAGCATTTCCGGAGTCAGCAGGTTGGCGCCGGAGAGGCCCAGGAAGATGTCTTTGCCGGCAACGGCATCGGCCAAGCTGCGTTGGCCGTTGTCTTCAATGGCGTAAAACTGCTTGGATTCGTCCATGCGATCTTTGTCTTCGCGGGTTTTGTAAATCACGCCTTTGGAGTCGCATACGGTCACGTTTTCGCGTTTCAGGCCGACAGCCAGGAGCTGGTTCAGGCAGGCAATCGCTGCTGCGCCCGCGCCGGAGCAGACCAGAGTGGCTTCTTCGATTTTGCGGCCGGTGAAACGCAGGGCGTTCAATACGGCGGCGGCGGTGATGATGGCGGTACCGTGCTGGTCGTCGTGGAATACCGGGATTTTGCAGCGTTTACGCAGTTCCTGCTCGATGTAGAAGCACTCGGGCGCTTTGATGTCTTCGAGGTTGATGCCGCCGAAAGTCGGCTCTAAGGAAGCGATGATGTCCACCAGCTTTTGCGGGTCTTTTTCGTCGATTTCGATGTCGAATACGTCAATGCCGGCGAATTTTTTGAACAATACGCCTTTGCCTTCCATAACGGGTTTGCCGGCCAATGCGCCGATGTTACCCAGGCCCAATACGGCGGTACCGTTGGAAATCACGCCCACCAGGTTGCCTTTGGCGGTGTATTTGTAGGCGTCTTGCGGGTTGGCTTCGATTTCAAGGCAGGGGAATGCCACGCCGGGAGAGTAGGCCAGCGCCAGCTCTTCTTGGGTAGAGAGCGATTTGGTCGGGGTCACCGATACTTTGCCCGGTATGGGCTGCTCGTGGAATTTGAGTGCGGCTTCTTTTAATGCGTTTGACATTGCTTTATCCTGTTGCAGTAGTTGAGCAGAAATGAAATAAACGGCCGTCTGAAAATCAAGCCATCCGGCGGCAACTGTGGGCGAAAATCCGGATTATCCGTTTCGCGCTGTAATGGTTTGTAATTCTATCATGCAACGCGGGGCGTGAAAATGTTAATTTCGATAATGAACGGGACGGCAGGCGCGGATTTTGTGCAGATGAAACAGGGCGGGGCGGGCTTTCCCGCTTTTTGCGGGCGGGGAGTTGTCGGGTAGCGCCGCAGTTTGTTAAAGTATCGGTTTATTTGACGGATACGGTGAGACGATGTCCACAATTTGTTTGAATATGATCGTCAAAAACGAAGCGGCGATTATCGAGGAAACGCTGGCCAATATTTTGGAGCATGTGCCGCTCACTTATTGGGTGATTTCCGATACCGGCTCGAGCGACGACACGCCCGAGCGGATTGAGCGTTTTTTTGCGGCGCGCGGCATCAAAGGCGAGCTGCATCACCACGAGTGGAAACACTTCGGCCACAACCGCCAGTTGGCATTGGATGCCGCCAAAGGCAAGGCGGACTATCTGTTTCTGTTTGACGCCGACGACCGGATTTACGGCGACCTCGGGCTGGATGCCGATACCGAGCTGAACGCCGATGCCTATTTTCTGCGGATGCGCGGCCAGCACGATAAAAACCGCTTTTACACCCGCCGCCTGATGCTGAAGAACGATTTGCCCTGGCAGTGGCGCGGGGCGGTACACGAGCAGCTTTACCTGCCGCCTTCAGCCATGCGTCCGAACAGCCAGGTATTGGTGGACGGCGATTATTATGTGGTGTCGGGGCGTTTCGGCGCGCGCAGCCAAAATCCGCAGAAATATTATGACGACGCGCTGATGATGGAGCGTTATTTTGATGAAAATGACGACCGCGATTTATGCGCGCAAAACGCGTTTTTCTGCGGCCAATCCTATCGCGATGCCAAAATGTTCGACAAAGCGGTAGAGTGGTATCAGAAAAGCATCGGCTACTGCCAGAAAGGCAGCGAGCAGCGGCGCTATACCCTGATGATGCTGGCCGAGCAGTATAAAAACCTGGAGCAGTCCGAAAAAGCGGTATGCCAATGGATTTTGGCGTATGACAATTCGCCGCACAACGCCGAAGCCTTGGTATATCTTGCCGAGTATTTTCTAGGCCAAGGGGCAAATTTGGTTGCGTTTGAATATGCCGAAAAAAGCCTGTCGCTGCGCGAGCCGCATCCTCTAACGGTGATTGTTGCCAATAAAACGGTATACCGTTATGGCCCTCATAACGCTTATTTGCGTGCGGCACTTGGTTTGGAGCGGTATGAGCAGGCTTACACGGCGTATAAGCATCTGTTGCAACTGCCTGAGGCGAACGCGAAGCTAAACCGTTATCTGCTGAAAGTGACCTTGCTTGAGCCGATGCAGGCGCTTATCAGCCAAGATGAACCATCGGAGCGGGCGGATATTTATCGGCAAATTGCGGCAATGGAACAATTAAGCGAAGAAGATAAGGTCTTGCAGCAGCAGATTTTGGCCGACC
>NZ_BCWL01000214.1 GCF_001592185.1 Bergeriella denitrificans NBRC 102155 | reverse complement strand
AAATTAAGTTCTCCGACTATATTTTCAGACGGCCACCAAGGCCGCCCCAACACACACATAGCGAACTTATCTGCTCAATCTCTAAGGAAACCCGCATGAACGCCATTGCAGACGTGCAATCGACCCGCGACTTACGCAACCTGCCGATTAACCAAGTCGGCATCAAAGACCTGCGCTTCCCCATCACCCTACGCAGCGACGACGGCGAACAATCCACCGTCGCCCGCCTGACCATGACCGTTTACCTGCCCGCCGAGCAAAAAGGCACGCACATGTCGCGCTTCGTCGCCCTGATGGAGCAAGACACCGAAGCCCTCAGCTTCGGCCACCTGCAAAAACTCACCCGCGACATGGTCACCCTGCTGGAATCACGCGCCGGCAAAATCACCGCCGCCTTCCCGTTTTTCCGCAAAAAAACCGCCCCCGTATCCGGCATCCAATCCCTGCTCGATTACGACGTGACCCTGAGCGGCGAGCTGGCAGACGGCGCATACCGCCACACCGTCAAAGTCATGGTACCCGTAACCAGCCTCTGCCCCTGCTCCAAAGAAATCTCCGCCTACGGCGCACACAACCAACGCTCCCACGTTACCGTTACCCTGACCGTTAACGAAGAAGTCGGCATCGAAGAAATCATCGACTGCGTGGAAAACCAAGCCAGCTGCCAACTCTACGGCCTACTCAAACGCCCCGACGAAAAATACGTTACCGAAAAAGCCTACGAAAACCCCAAATTCGTCGAAGACATGGTGCGCGACGTCGCCACCGCCCTGATGGCCGACAAACGCATCGACAGCTTCACCGTCGAAAGCGAAAACTTCGAATCCATCCACAACCACTCCGCCTACGCCTATATTGCTTATCCTTAAATGGTTGTATAGAATGTAGAAAAGCCGTCTGAAAATCCTCGATTTTTCAGACGGCTTTTTTATTAAACAAACCGGTTATTTGAAAATATACGCTTCGGGCATCTCATCGAAACCGACGACTTTGCCGCCTTTTTCTTTGGCAAACTGTTCGGCTTGAGCTTTATCCGCAAAGGGCAGCGCGTCTTCCGAACCCATGCCGCCGACGAAGCCGGTTTCAATCACATAATAGGCTTTTTTGGCGTCAATCCACGCGTTATCCGCATTGGGCGTGTTCCAGTCGGCCACTTTTCCCATGTCGGTCACATAAATGATATTGATGCCTTTAGGTTCTTCCGGCAGCTTGGTGTAGCCGAACATCTGCTTGATGGTGGAAAACCACACCGGCTTGTCGGGTTTGCCGTTTAAGAAAATCTGGGCTTTGGGGCCGTTATGCTCCGCCAGATTCATGGTGCAGTAATGGCCGACGGCCTGCTCGGTAATCGGCTGCGGGGCGGGCGGCGGGGTGCTGCTTTCTTTTGCGCCGCAGGCGGCCAGCAGCAGCGCGGCGGCCAGGGCTTTCAATGTATTGTTCATATTTGTCGCTTTCCAAAAATCCGGGCAGCCAGCGCAAGCGGCACAAGCACCCATAATGCTTGGGCGGCCAGCAATACTGGCATGCCCAAATCCAGCTGCCCGCTCAGGCCGGCCATACCCGCGTACATGGCGGTATTTTCGTAGCCGGTCAGGTTGAGCAGGCGGTAGATGTCGGTGGGGTTCAGTAATAATACGGCTTCGACCACGGGCGCGGTAATCTGCTGCTGCGTGTCGGCCACCAAGATGCCGAGCAGCGCCATATCGAAAATCACCACGAAAAACAGCCATACGCCGATGGCGATTCCCGCCGCCGTGCCGCGCTCTTTAACTTTGGCACTAATCAGATAGCCCATCGCCAGAAACGCCGCACCCAGCACCACGCTGGCGGCAATCAGCAGCAGAAACGGCTGCCACGCGGCGATGTCGATGCCGCCGTGCGCCAGCTGCAAAGCGATACCGGCCAGGCCGTAACCGGCAGTTGTAGCCAAAGTCAGAATAATCAAGTGGCCGATGAATTTTCCGGCCAAAATCTGATTGCGCGACACGGGATAGCTGAGCAGCAGGGCCATCGTGCCGCGTTCGATTTCGCCGATTAATGCGTCGTAGGCGAGCAGCATGGCAATCAGCGGAATCAGGAAAATCGACAGGCTGGAGAGGCTGACCACGGTTACGGTAAGCGGATCGACTTTCACGGATCCGGTGGGCGAGCTGCCCAAAAATCCGAGCGACAAGGCCAATGCCGCCAGCAGCAAGGCGGCGGCCAATACCCAACGGTTACGCAGGCTGTCGCGCACTTCTTTGCCGGTCAGAATCCAAATCGGACTCATACATCCTCCCTTTTTAAGAATTGTGCATACATATCGTCCAAGGTCGGCGTGTGGATGTCGAGAAAATCAAGCTGCGACAAATCGCCCAGTTCGGCCAAGAGCGTCATGCGTTCTTCCGCTTTGCATGCCGCTTGATAAGTGAGGCCGTCTGAATGCTGCCAACGCGCCGACAGGGGGCGGGTATTTTTCAAGCGCACGGTCACTTTCAGCGGCAGGCCGCTTTGTACATGCAATTCGTCCATGCTGCCGTCGGCCACTTTGACGCCGTTTTTCATCACCACGATGCGGTCGGCGTGGCCGTCCAATTCCGCCAACGCGTGGGTGCTCAATAATACGGTAGCGCCCTTGCCGTTGAGTTCGCGCACCACTTCGTAAAACATCTGCCTAGAGGCGGGATCGAGGCCGGTGGTCGGCTCGTCAAACAGCAAAACTTTCGGTTCGCCCAATAAAGCCTGCGCCAAGGCGAGACGCTGGCGCATGCCTTTTGAATAAGTGCCCACGCGGCGGCGGGCGGCCTGGGAAATGCCGACGCGCTCGAGCAGCTCCTGATTGCGGTTAAGCGGCTGCTTTTTCAGCTTGGCATAAAACGCCATGGTTTCCAAACCGGTCAGCGAGGGATGCAGCGCGACGGTTTCGGGCAGATAGCCGATTTGCGCGCGTAAATCCGCGCCCGCTTTGCTGCCGGTGCGCTCGCCCAGCAGCATGACTTCGCCTTCAGACGGCGTAATCAGCCCGAGTATCAGCTTCATCACGGTGGATTTGCCGGCGCCGTTGTGCCCGGCCAAGCCCACGCTTTCGCCGGCTTTCAACACCAAATCAACTTGGTTGACGGCTTTCTGTTCGCCGAAACGCTTGGTGACGTTGCGTAATTCGACATGATTGGTCATGCGGATTCCTTTGGTTTGATTTTGTTTTTTCAGACGGCATATTTTGTAGGACGGGCGTCCCTGCCCGTCGCTCATTCGCAGAATGAGATATAGTCG
>NZ_BCWL01000213.1 GCF_001592185.1 Bergeriella denitrificans NBRC 102155 | reverse complement strand
AGCACTGTAGCAGAATTTAATTGCTCCAACTATATATCCAGCTCCCAATTTCCGGCAACACGAATCCCCGCCCGCCATCATCCCACGCGGTAAAACGCCAAACTGCCCAAGATATTCGGCAGTTTTTCCACGCGTTTGCTGCCGGTCATGACGGCGCGTTCCAATACGCGGATGTCGTTTTTGCCGCACAGTAATTCAAAATCTTTCAGCGTGCACAAATGGATGTTCGGTGTATTGTACCAATGGTAAGGCATGCGTTCGGATACGGGCATGCGGCCGCCAAGGGCGATTTGCAGGCGGTTGTGCCAATAGCCGAAGTTCGGGAAGCTGACGATGGCTTCTTTGGCGACGCGCATCAGGCCGCGCAGGATGGTTTCGGTGTTCTGCATGGACTGTATGGTCTGGCTTAATACAATCACATCGAAGGTATTGTCGCCGAAGGCTTCCAAGCCGCGTTCCAAATCGGCTTGGATGACGTTGACGCCGCGTGCGATGGCGGCGATGACGCTGTCGGTTTTGATTTCGATGCCGTAGCCGCTGCATTGTTTGGCCGACACCAGCGCGGAGAGCAGCTCGCCGTCGCCGCAGCCTAAATCCAATACCCGGCTGCCGGCGGGAATCCAGTCGTAAATCAGTTGCAAATCGTCGCGTAATTTCATGCTTGCGCGTCCTTGTAAACGTTGTTCATATAGGCGGCGACGGCGCGGATATAGGCTTCGTCCTCCATCAGAAATGCGTCATGCCCGTGGTCGGACTGCACTTCGATATACTGCACGGGTTTGCGGGCGGCAATCAGGGCGCGCACCAGCTCTTTGGAACGCTCGGGCGAGAAGCGCCAATCGGTGCTGAAGCTGGCAACGAAGAATTTGGCCTGCACGTCTTTCAGGGCTTTTTGCAGGTTGTGGCCGTATTCGGCGGCGGGGTCGAAATAGTCCAGCGCTTTGGTCATCAGCAGATAGGTGTTGGCATCGAAACGCCCGGCGAATTTGTCGCCTTGATAGCGCAGGTAGGATTCGATTTCAAACTCAACGCCGTAGCCGTATTGATAGCCGTCCGAATGCAGGTCGCGGCCGAATTTTTCACCCAAGCCGTCTTCGGCCAGATAGGTGATATGGCCCATCATGCGGGCAATCCGCAGGCCGCGCGTGGGGATTTTGCTTTCCTGCGCGTAATGGCCGTCTGAAAAATCGGGGTCGGTTAAAATCGCCTGCCGCGCGACATCGTTAAACGCGATATTCTGCGCCGAAAGTTTGGGCGCGGAAGCAATCACCAGCGCGTGCGCCACGCGGTCGGGGTAGTCTATCGTCCATTGCAGCGCCTGCATGCCGCCCAAACTGCCGCCGACTACGGCCGCCCATTTGCGGATGCCCAGATGGTCGGCCAGCATGGTTTGCGATTTTACCCAGTCTTTGACTGTTACCACGGGGAAATCTGCGCCGTAATCTTTGCCGGTTTCCGGATTTTGCGTCAAAGGCCCGGTGCTGCCGTGGCAACCGCCGAGATTGTTCAGCCCGACCACGAAAAAGCGGTCGGTATCGATGGGTTTGCCCGGTCCGACCATATTGTCCCACCAGCCGGGGTGTTTTTCCTGCGCGGAGTGGTAGCCGGCCACATGGTGATGCCCAGACAGGGCGTGGCAGATTAATACCGCGTTGCTTTTTTCGGCATTGAGCGTGCCGTAGGTTTCAATCATCAGGTCGAAACGCGGTAAGGTTTGGCCGTTTTCCAAAACCAGCGGCGTTTCAAACGGAATTTTCTCGGGCGCGACGATCCCCACAGAGCCTTTTCTCATCATGATGTTTCCAAACTCCTACAAGAGCTGCGGCAAAAACGGTATTATAACGGCTTGAACCGCGTTTTGCACGGCATCTGCCGCACGCCGCACCGCCCGTTTTCAGACGGCAATCTCCGCTTGGACGACACCCTTTATGATAGGCCGATTATTCCGAACTTTTCTGCTGCTGGCCGCCGCCGCGCTGCTGGTTCACCGCCTGTTCAGCCGCCGCCAAAAACGCGCGCTGCGCGAAGTGGTGCAAATCAGTGCATGGGTGATGCTCGGCGCCGCTGCGGCCACCCTACTCTGGTATCTGGTCATGCTGTATTTCAAACACATTCCCGATGCCTACTGATTAACATTCCCGAGGCCGCCTGCCGTTTTCAGACAGCCGCTTCATTGCTACAATACTCGCGACCCTATTCAAAAATACACGCCATGCCTTATTTTCTGCCCGAACCCGCTCTTCCCTATACCCGCCAAAACCAAACCGCCGTTTTGCTGCTCAATCTCGGCACGCCCGATGCACCGACCGCCGCCGCCGTCAAACCCTATCTGCGCGATTTTCTCTCCGACCGGCGCGTCGTTGAGTTGCCAAAATGGCTGTGGCAGCCCATTCTGCGCGGGCTGGTGCTGACCCTGCGTCCGAAAAAATCCGCGCACGGCTATGAAAAAGTCTGGTTCGACCAAGGCTCGCCGCTGGCCGTTTACACCGAACGCCAAGCCGCCGCCCTTGCCGAGCACCTGCCCGGTATCACCGTGCGCCACGCCATGACCTACGGCAACCCCGGCATAGACCGCGTACTTGCAGAGCTGAAAGCCCAAGGCATCGGGCAGGTTTTGGTCGTCCCCCTTTATCCCCAATACGCCGCGTCCAGCACCGGCGCCGCACTGGATAAAGTCTTCGCCCAACTGCTCAAACAGCGCAACCAAATCAGCCTGCGTACCGTCACCCGCTTCTACGACGACAGCGGCTACATCCAAGCCATGAAACGCCATATCGAAGCCTATTGGGCGCAACACGGGCGCGGCGACAAACTGCTGCTGAGTTTCCACGGCATCCCGCAAAAAAGCCACGACGAAGGCGACCCCTATCCCGACGAATGCCGCCACACCGCCCGCCTGCTGGCCGAAGCGCTGGGTCTTTCCGAAAACGACTACACTGTCTCCTTCCAAAGCCAATTCGGCAAAGCCAAATGGGTCGGCCCCAGCACCCAAACCCTGTTTGACAAACTGCCCGGCCAAGGCGTTGGCAAACTTGACGTCTTCTGCCCCGGCTTTATGGCCGACTGCCTGGAAACCCTGGAAGAAATCGCCCTCGCCGGCCGCGAACAATTCCACGCCGCCGCCGGCAAACAGTTCCACTACATCCCCTGCCTGAACGACAACCCCGCCTGGGTAGCAGCCCTGGCTGATTTGGTTAAACGCCATCTGCAGGGCTGGTAAAACGTCGTCCCGTTAGATTGATACAGCGCGGCTGCATCCGACTTTAAAAGGAAGTTTAAATCTATAGTCGTAGAACTTAAAT
>NZ_BCWL01000212.1 GCF_001592185.1 Bergeriella denitrificans NBRC 102155 | reverse complement strand
GCTCTTGAGCCGTTTTTCCGGCGGTAATTATGTTATAGTGCAAACACTTTAAAACATTCAAACAGTCGCCTTTCCCTGAGATTAAGGCGGCAATCGGCAAAGGAAAAATATGCAGAATCTGACCGACCCCGCTTTGTGCCGCGTGCGTACCGTTACCGCGTTTGTATCTTTGGATAAAGACGCCGGCCGCTGGGCGGATAAGTTGGCCGAGGCCAAGCAGCAGTGCGACCATATCGCCGCCGCCCTGCAGCAGCGCGGCTATACCGTGCAGTCGGTGCGTATGGTGGCCAATCCGTTCGGCGAATACCTCGATACTGCCGATATTGCTGCAGCATCGCAGGGCTTGGCGCAGATTCGGGATATTTTGAACCGCCTGAATGCCAACGGCCTGCGTATCCGCTTTGCCATCGGCGAGGCGCGCACGCCGCAGGAAATCGCGCTGCTGCCCGAGCTGATTCGGGATTTCGGCGATTTGAGCAATGCCTGCGTCAACATCGACGCCGACGAGCACGGCGTGTTGGACAACGGGCAAATTCTGCGCTGCGTGGAAGCGGTGCGGCGCATCGGCGAAATCACCCCGCGCGGCGAGGGCAATTTCAATTTTACCGTCAATTTCAACTGCAACGAGCTGATACCCTATTTTCCGGCGGGCTACCACCGCGGCGGCTCGGACAAAAAACTGGTGGTCGGCTTGGAGTCACCCGATTTGCTGGCGGCGGCGCTGCGCGGTTTGAACAATCTGCCCGAGGCGCACGAAGATTTCCGCCGCGCCGCGTTTGACGCGATGAGCGGCGCGCTGCAATATCATGCCGACCAAGTGCAGGCGTGCATTGCCGAAGTGCCGCTGGCGGCGGGGTGGACGTATGCGGGCATGGATACCTCTGCCGCGCCGTCCAAAAACTGCACGTCTATGGTGGAAGTGTACCGCCTGCTGCGCGTACCGCATTTCGGCGCGGCGGGCACGCTGGAAGCCTCGGCGCTGTTGACCCGCGTGTTCAAAACCCTGAAAAACGTCCGCGCCGTCGGCTTTTCCGGGTTAATGCTGGCGGTGGTGGAAGACGAGGGGCTGGCGGCGGCAACGTATGCGGATTCATACGATTTACAGCATCTGATCGCTTACAGCAGCGTGTGCGGCATCGGCTTGGATACCGTGCCGATTGAGGGCGGTACGCCGTCTGAAAAAACCGCCGCCATCATGCGCGATACGGGCACGATGGCTTTCCGGCTCAACAAACCGCTGACGGTGCGCCTGTTTCCCGTACCCGGGCTGAAAGCAGGCATGAGCACGGCATTTGAAAGCGACGATTTGTGCAACTGCGCGGTATTGGCGGTCAAATAAGCACCTGCCGGGCAAAAAAGGCCGTCTGAAAAACGCACCGTGCCGTTTTCAGACGGCCTTTGCATAGAAAAACCCACGCAAATCCAGTACAATACGCCCCTAAAATTCACAAAGAACAAGAAAATCATGGAAGCTGAAGTCATCAACCAGTTAAACAACGCGCTCGACGATTTGGAAACCCGCAGCGCCGACATCCGCGTATATATGGATTATCAGGGCAAGAAAGACCGCTTGGAAGAAGTCATCGGCCTGTCGGAAGATCCCGAATTGTGGAACGACCCGAAAAAAGCGCAGGAAATCGGCAAAGAGCGCAAGATTTTGGAAGGCATCGTGCTCACGCTCGACACCATCGCCTCCGGCATCGAAGACAACCGCATGCTGATTGAAATGACCGTCGAAGAGGGCGACGCGGAAGGCTTTGCCGCCGTGCAGGAAGACGTGGCCGGTTTGGAAGCCAAAATGGCCGAGCTGGAATTCAAGCGCATGTTCAACCAGCCCGCCGACCCCAACAACTGCTTTATCGACATCACCGCCGGCGCGGGCGGCACCGAAGCGGAAGACTGGGCGGGCATGCTGCTGCGCATGTATTCGCGCTACGCCGAACGCCGCGGCTTCAAAGTGGACATTCTGGAGCAGGACGACGGCGAAATCGCCGGCATCAACCGCGCCACCATCCGCTTGGAAGGCGAATACGCCTACGGCCTGCTGCGCACCGAAACCGGCGTACACCGCCTGGTGCGCTATTCGCCGTTTGACTCCAACAACAAACGCCACACCTCGTTTGCCTCCGTGTTTGTGTATCCCGAAATCGACGACTCCATCGAAATCGAAATCAACCCCGCCGATTTGCGTATCGACACCTACCGCGCATCCGGCGCGGGCGGCCAGCACATCAACAAAACCGACTCCGCCGTGCGCATCACCCACGAGCCGACCGGCATTGTGGTGCAGTGCCAAAACGACCGCTCGCAGCACGCCAACAAAGCGGCGGCGATGGAAATGCTGAAAGCCAAGCTGTATGAAGTAGAAATGCGCAAGCGCAACGAGGAGAAACAAGCCTTGGAAGACGGCAAATCCGATGTGGGCTGGGGCAGCCAAATCCGCTCGTATGTATTGGATTCCTCGCGCATCAAAGACTTGCGTACCGGCCACGAAGTCGGCAACACCAAAGCCGTGCTCGACGGCGATCTCGACGGCTTTATCGAAGCCAGTTTGAAGCAGGGCGTGTAATGCCCGCGTGAACCGCAGGCCGTCTGAAAATGGTACGCCCGTTTTCAGACGGCTTTTTTCACTGTATCGGTATAGATAGTCAAGAAACCCATGAAAATACTGATTGCCTGCGCCCTTATCCTGTTGCTGCTGCTCGGCGGCGGCCTGTATGCCGTGTACCGCGCCGAACGCGCCGCCGCCGCGCCCGTAACGCCCGAAAAATCCGGCACGGCTATGGTGCTGGGCAATACCGTCAACCGCCGCGGCAAGCCCAACCCCTGCCTGCGTAACCGCGTCGAAGCAGGCGTATGGCTGTACCGCGCGGGCTTGGCGGAAAAGCTGCTGATGTCGGGCGGCACCGACCGCGACGGCGCCAATCAGGCCGAAGCCATGCGCCAGATGGCATTGACGCTGGGCGTGCCGCCCGAGCACATCCTGATTGAGCCGCAGTCGCGCAGCACTTATGAAAACATCGCCTTCAGCCACCCGCTGCTGCCCGCCGCCGAGCGCGTGATTTTGGTCAGCGACGGCTTCCACCTTGCCCGCGCCCGCTGGCTGGCCGCGCGGCATTGGCCGGGCAGACCGGTACAGATACTGGCTGCCGGTAGCTGCGGCGATACCCCCGCCAATCTGTGGCGCAAGCGGCTGCGCGAAGTTTTGGCATGGGTGAAAGCGGTGGCGCTGCATTAGTGGCGTGTGCGGGTAGGGAGTTGAAAAAGCCGTCTGAAAAATATCGGTTTTTCAGACGGCTTTTATAGTCGGAGAGTAAATTCTGATACAAGGCGGCAA
>NZ_BCWL01000211.1 GCF_001592185.1 Bergeriella denitrificans NBRC 102155 | reverse complement strand
ACGGCCTCAAACACACCAAACACCAGCCGCCCCGAAGCGCAGCTTGCGCCTTCGCCGTTGCTGATTTTAAACACGGCTTTGTTTTTCTCTTCATCGTATTGCAGCGTCAGCACGATTTCGTCATGCGGACGCACGAATTGCTGGAATTTCAAATTTTCCACGCGGACAACCGCCTGCCGGCCCCATTCGAAACGG
This sequence comes from Bergeriella denitrificans NBRC 102155, assembly GCF_001592185.1. Taxonomy (GTDB): domain Bacteria; phylum Pseudomonadota; class Gammaproteobacteria; order Burkholderiales; family Neisseriaceae; genus Neisseria; species Neisseria denitrificans. The sequence goes on along the minus strand of NZ_BCWL01000211.1, from coordinate 3,260 downwards.
GCCGCCAAATCACGCACCCATTGTAATTCCACTACGCCGGGCACTAATGGAAATTTGGCGAAATGACCGCCGAAATAAGTCAAGTCCAACGGAATCCGGCCGCCGAATATCCGTACGCCCCCATGATGGTTTTCAGACGGCCTCTCCGTCCACACAGGCGCGGTTTGTGCCCTGGTAAAGGCCGTCTGGAAATCAGCGGCGGCGATTTTCGATTGCGCGTTGCGCGGCAAAGCATCGGTAAAACGCCAAAAACGCGGCAGCACCGCCTTGTCCAAAGAGGCCGCCAGGCAGCGGCGCAGGGTGTCGGCAACGGCGGCGCGGCCTTGTTCGCGCAAGGCCGCAATACCCGCCCCGGACAATGCCGCCCACACCGCCGGACGCCGCCGAAGCGGGTGCGGCGCGCAATGCGCATCGGCAATCCATTCGTGTTGCAGCAGCAGATGTTCGATTTGGACGAGCGATACGCGCTTGTCTTCAAACTTCATCACACGGTCTTGGCGGCCGAGCAGGATAAAGCCGTCTGAAAGATGATCCGTTTCAATCGCATCGGCGCTGCGCCACAGCCCCTGCGTCCACGGCGATTCTACCGCCAAAGTGCCGTCGTCCTGTTGCATAACGGCGGCTTGGGCAAACGGCTGCCACAGCCCGCCGTCCTGCCGCGACGCAATCACGCCCGTTTCGGTGCTGCCGTAGATTTCATACGGCCTGACCGCATATTGCGCCAGCACATCCGCCGCCGCCTGCGGCAACGCACCGCCCGCCGACACAATGCCCGCGATTTTCCCTTGCACCGCCGCCCAGTTGCGCCCCGCACCCAAGCGGTTGAGCAGCGCGGGGCTAGCAATCCAAACGCACAAATCCTGCGCCGCCGTCGCCGCCAGCAGCGTTTCGGGATAAACCGTCTGTGCACGCACCGTCGTCCAACCCAAAGTCAGCGCCAATGCAAAGCGGAAAGTCAAACCGTACATATGCTGCGGCGACACGCTGCCGACAACGTGCAAACCCTGTTGCGCAAACGGAACGGCAGCCGCCAAAGCCAGCGCTTCCGCCTCCATCTGTGCGGCGGTTTTCACCACAATCTGCGCCTCTCCGCTCGAACCGGACGTTTTCAAACAGGCGCGTGCGGTCGGCGCAATGCGGTAACCGGCAGGCGTTTCAGACGGCATGGCAGGATTTTCTTCCACGCGCCACAGCTTGAGGCCGTCTGAATTTCCGCCGGCAAATACCGCCGCCGCATCCGTCAGCACCACATCCGCAGCCGCCGCCCAAGCAATATTCTCCGCCGCCGTATTCGGCAGCAGCCGCGCCTCCGCCCCCGCGTGCCACACCGCCAAAAGCGCGCAGGCAAACTGCGCCGCATCGTCAAACCATAGGGCGGCGGTTTGAATACCACCGTTTTTCAGACGGCCGGACAGCGCAAACACCGCCCGGTTGAACTCCGCACGCGTCCATGCGGGGGAAACAGCGATTAAATCGTCGGCGGGCAGGGTTGGGTTGAGGATTTGGGTTAACGGGGTCATGGCGGGAATGATTGAGTTTTTCGGTTGTAGGTCGGGCATTCTTGCCCGACGTTTGGTATCCAATATGTTCAGGTGTGATAATGATTTGTCGGGCAAGAATGCCCGACCTACGGCTAGGAATTTAACTATATAGTGAAATAAAATAAAAAACTACGGCTGACGGCCTTCAAATCTCCAACACCCGTTTCCGATACACCCATTCCCCCGCAGTTGTAGGTCGGGCACTTTTGCCCGACAATTTGCAGGGGTTCTGCTACGTTTTCGGTATGCCCGATATTTTATTACTCCAGAATCAATCATGTGCCACAGTAAAATTAAGGTTTCCGCCACACCAGTCAGGCGGGTAAATACCGGCTTTGACATGGCGGTGAAAGGTCGAATACGGCCAGTCGGCGATACTGCGGACATAGCCGTGTTTCATCGGATTCCAATGGATGTAGTCAAAATGATTGGCAAAATCCTGTTCGTCCCGAATATGGTGTTCCCAAAAGCGGTTTTGCCAAATATGGCCGTCTGCATATTGTTTGCCGCAATGAAAAGTAACATGGCGTTTGATTTGATTCCAGCGTACGGAAAAATCAGCGTCGGCTTCGGGCATTTGCCAAATAGTATGCAGATGATCCGGTAATAATACCCATGCTTGAATTTCAAAAGGATAATTTTGTCTGACTTTTTGCACGGCTTCCCGCAAGGTGCTGCGGATATCCGCTCGGGTCAGAATCGGGCGGCGTTGGTAAGAATTAACGGTAAAGAAATAAAGGCCGCCGTTTCGATAGAATCTGCGGTAATCCATATTTACCCCTCAAATCAAATGAAATCATACCGATAAGCAGCAACCCGTAAGTCGGGCACTTTTGCCCGACAATTTGTTGAGGTTCTGATACGTTTCCGGCACGCCAACTAATGTCGGGCAAGAATGCCCGACCTACGGCATAGGTTTTCAGACGGCATCAAATCTTCCACACTTCTCATCCTTACATTTCTGCAAACATTAATCCCATCAGATCAAATGAAATCATACCGATAAGCAGCAACCCGTAGGTCGGGCACTTTTGCCCGACAATTTGTTGAGGTTCTGATACGTTTCCGGTACATCAGCCAATGTCGGGCAAAAGTGCCCGACCTACGGCATAGGTTTTCAGACGGCATCAAATCTTCAACACCCGTTTCCGATACACCCACTCCCCCGCAAACAAAATCCCCATCAGGCCATACGAAACGATACCGGTGTAAACCGCCCACCAGTCGTATTGTTCCGACAAAGCCAAGAGTGCGGCGGCGGTACCGTTGAAGATGAAAAAGCCGCACCAGATTTGGGTAACGCGGCGGGTGTAGCGTACGCCTTCGGGCGGCAGATCCGGGTGCTGCAGGCGTGCGAGGCGTTCGATGAGGGTTTGCCCTGCAAACAGGCTGCCGCCGAATGCGGCGAGCATCAGGCCGCTGACGGCGACGGGATACCAATACATCGAATCAGGCCGTCTGAAAACCAACACGGCGGCGAAAAAAGCGGCCAAAAGCCATGAAATACGGCGTTGTGCGGCGGTTTTCTGAATAAGGGCGCGAATCAGCCACAGGCCGCACATGGCGGCGGCCAGCCAGTAAAACGCGCCGTGTTCCCGCCCGTAATACCACAAGAGCGGATAGGCGAGACTGATAAGGGCGAGCAGGATATGGGCGGCGGTTTTCATGGCGGCGGGCAGTTTTCAGACGGCTTTTTTGTGGGAAAGGCCGTCTGAAAAG
>NZ_BCWL01000210.1 GCF_001592185.1 Bergeriella denitrificans NBRC 102155 | reverse complement strand
CCGACTATATACAGATATCCGGCCTAATATCAGTCAACACAACCGCCACGCATAAAAAAAGCCGTCTGAAAATTCAGACGGCTTTTTTTCAGACGGCACAGCGGGCAACTCCCCCCCTGCCGCTCCGTTTTACTCATCACTTATTCTTTAACCTTCACCGCCATCAGCGTATGCAGGCGGCGGTTGTCGGCGCGGGCGACGGTAAACTGCAGCGGGCCGATAACGACTTTTTCGCCGCGCACGGGCAGATGCTCCAGCTCCTGAATCACCAGTCCGCCGATGGTATCGGCTTCTTCGCTGCTGTAATCCGTACCGAAAAAGGCGTTGATGTCTTCGATTTCGGTTACCGCGTTGATGCGCCAGCGCTCGGCGGACACGGCAAAAATATTGTCTTCGCTTTCGTCTTCGTCAAATTCGTCGTCGATTTCGCCGATAATCTGCTCAATCACATCTTCAAAGGTAATCAGGCCGGACACGCCGCCGTATTCGTCGATAACAATCGCCATGTGGCCGCGCTGCTCGCGGAATTCTTTGAGCAGGGTATTGAGCGACTTGCCTTCGGGCACAAACGCGGCCGGGCGCAATACGGCCTGCAGGTTGAACTGCTCGGGCGTGAGGATGCATTTAAGCAAATCTTTGGCATGCAGAATGCCCAACACTTCGTCTTTGTCTTCGCCGATGACGGGGAAGCGGGAATGGGCGGTTTCGATGGCATAAGCCACGATGCGCTCCAGGCTGTCGTGTTCTTTGACCACATTCATCTGGCTGCGCGTCACCATGGCATCGCGCACTTCCAAATCGGCAAAATCCAATACTTTTTCCAAACGCGCCAACGTCTCGGCGTCGAATACTTCCTGCCCGTGCGCCTGGCGCAGCAGGCTGACGACGTCTTCGGCGGAGTCCGGCTCGCCGGCCAGACGGGCTACGATGCGTTCAAAAAAATTGGGTTTCGACTGCGTGTCGTCCATTTTAACATTCGTCCTCTCGGTAAGGGTTGGGGTAGCCTGCTGCGGCGAGCAGGCGGATTTCTGCGGCTTCCATCATTTCGGCTTCTTCGTCTGCCATGTGGTCGTAACCCATCAGATGCAGCGTGCCGTGTATGGTCAGGTGGGCAAAATGCTGCTCAACGGTTTTACCCTGCTCGGCGGCTTCTTTGGCAACCACTTGCGGGCAGATAACCAAATCGCCGTAAAGGCCGTCTGAAAAACCGCCGGGCAGCATTTCGCCTTCATTCATGGCGAAACTCAATACGTTGGTGGCGTAATCCTTACCGCGGTAATCGCGGTTGTAGGCGCGCGCTTCGTCTTCATCGAGCAACACCAAACCGATGTCGGCGCGGCGGTAATGTTCTTTCACAGCCGCCCACACCCAGCGGTAAAAGTCTTTTTCAGACGGCACGTCCGCTGCCGAAGAGGCATTGTCGAAATTCAGCGTAAAGCGGCGGCGTTGCAGGGCTAAAAACGGATAGCGTTTGGCGCGTTTCATAAAATCTGATGGTCCTGGAGACGGCTTTACCGGAAACCCGGTTGGATTGTCGCTTCGTGAGACGGATACGGCGCTGCGGCACTACCCCACAAAACGACTGTTTATATTCAACAAAATGATACATCACGGCCGTACCTGCTTCAAAAAAAGCGGTACGGCCAAACGGCGGCAGCCCGACGAAACGCCCGTGCCGTCTGAAAAAGCTACGGATTTTGGCAGCTGTCGCAGCTGACTTCGCGCTGCCCCTGCAGGCGCAGGGCTTTGCGCTGCTGCGCGGCTTCCTGGCGGCAGCGCTGCACTTCGTTGCTGATGTGCAGCGGCGGCACGGCGGCGGGCTTGCCCTCGTCCATCGCCACCATGGTGAAGTAGCAGGAATTGGTATGGCGGGTGGTGCGGTCGCGGATATTTTGCGCTTCCACCCGAATGCCCACTTCCATAGACGTGCGGCCGACCATGTTTACGCTGGCGAAAAAGGTCACCAGCTCGCCGACGTGTATCGGCTCTTTAAACGTTACTTGATCGACAGACAGGGTCACGCAGTAATAGCCGCTGTAACGGCTGGCGCAGGCATAGGCCACTTGGTCGAGCAGCTTGAGCAAATCGCCGCCGTGGACATTGCCGCTGAAATTGGCCATGTCGGGCGTCATCAAAACACTCATTTGCAGCTCATGCTGCAGCAGGTTGGCGGATTCTTTCATGGTGGTTCCTTCACAATAAACAGTCATAGCATTATAAGCCCATGAAATCGAAATACGATTGAATCCGTTTATAAGCGCATTTGCACCGCCCGCCCGCGCGGCAACGGCAGCAGCCGTCGGGTAAATATACCATAAAACCCGCCGCCAAATATGATAAACTCGCCTACATTGTTATTTATCCCGTTTGCACACCATGAATCCGAAAAAATTAGTGATTGCCAGCCGCGAAAGCCTTCTGGCGATGTGGCAGGCCGAGCATATCCAAAGCCGTCTGAAAAGCCTCTATCCCGAGTGCGAAGTCGAAATTCTCGGCATGACCACGCGCGGCGATCAGATTTTGGACAAAACCCTGTCAAAAATCGGCGGCAAAGGCCTGTTTATCAAAGAGTTGGAGCAGGCGCTGGCCGACGGGCGCGCCGATTTGGCCGTGCACTCCATCAAAGACGTGCCCATGGATTTGCCCGAAGGCTTTGCGCTGGCGGCCATCGGCGAGCGCGCCAACCCGTTTGACGCATTCGTTTCCAATCAATACGCCCGCCTTGAAGACCTGCCCAAAGGCGCGGTGGTCGGCACATCCAGCCTGCGCCGCGAAGCCCAGCTGCGCGCCCGCTACCCGCATTTGAGCATCAAACCCCTGCGCGGCAATGTGCAAACCCGCCTGAGCAAGCTCGACAACGGCGAGTACGACGCGATTATTCTGGCCGCCGCCGGCCTGCAACGTCTGGGCCTGGACGAGCGCATCCGCCTGATTATCTCCGAAGCCGACAGCCTGCCCGCTGCCGGTCAAGGCGCGCTGGGCATCGAAATCGCCGCGCACCGCACCGATTTACTGCCTGTACTCGCGCCGCTGAACCACGCCGTTACCCACGCCTGCGTCACCGCCGAACGCGCCCTTGCCCGCGCCTTAGGCGGCAGCTGCCAAGTGCCGCTGGCCGCTTACTGCACCGAGCAGGACGGCCTGCTGACCCTGCGCGGCCTGGTCGGCCACCCCGACGGCTCCGTCGTATTGCAGGCCGACGCGCAAGCTCCCGCCGAATACGCCGATGCCCTCGGCCGCGCGGTGGCGAAAAAACTGGCCGACGACGGCGCTATGGAGCTGATTGCCGCCGTATTGGCCGAGCAGGCTTAAATCCGCGCGGCTCTGTTTTCTAAAAAACGCGAGCCGTCTGAAAAAGCATCAAAAAAGCCGTCTGTTTTCAGACGGCTTTTTTTGCCATGCAGGCAATATTTTCCGTTACATGAGTTCGGGATAAGCAAATAAAATATCTTTTGAATTTTCAGAAATATATAGTCGGA
>NZ_BCWL01000209.1 GCF_001592185.1 Bergeriella denitrificans NBRC 102155 | reverse complement strand
AACGATATTTTTGATTGATTCACAGTACACCCGCATGAGCCATCTAATCGAAATCGAAAACCTTTCCGCCGCGTTTCCCGATAAAGAAGTGCTGCACCATATTTCCCTGAATATCCGCGAAGGTAGGAAAACCGCGCTGGTGGGCGAGAGCGGCAGCGGCAAAACCGTGCTGGCGCAAGGCATCATGCGCGTAAATCCGGCGGTGTCGTTCAGCGGCCGTCTGAAATTCGGCGGGCGCGATCTGCTGGCTTTGCCGGAGCGCGAATTACGCAAACTGCGCGGGCGGGAAATCGGCATGGTGTTTCAAGAGCCGATGACGGCACTCAATCCCGTTATGCGTGTGGGGGCGCAGATTGCCGAAGTGCTGACGCTGCATTTGGGTTTGAATAAAAAAGCGGCATGGGCGCGGGCGGTGGCGTTGTTGGCGGAAACCGGCATTCATCAGCCCGAAGAAAAGGCATCGGCCTATCCCTTCCAGCTTTCGGGCGGGCAGCGGCAGCGGGCGATGATTGCGATGGCGGTGGCGGCGGAGCCGAAACTTTTGATTGCCGACGAGCCGACTACCGCGCTGGATGTGGCGGTGCAGGCGCAGATTTTGGATTTGCTGGCGCGTTTGCAGGCAGAAAAAAACATGACCCTGCTGTATATCAGCCATGATTTGAACCTGGTGCGCCGTTTTGCCGACGATGTGGCGGTGATGCGCTGCGGCGAAGTGGTGGAGCGCGGCGAAACGGCGGCGGTGTTTGCCAATCCGCAACACGAATACACCCGAATGCTGCTGAACGCGGGTACGGTGCGGCAGGTTGTGCCGCCGACGGACGATGCGGCGACGGTTTTGGAAGCGGAGCAAATCAGCGTGGCGGTTAAGGAGAGTGCGGGATTATTCCGCAAGCGCGATAAAGTGCTGCTTGAACCGGCGGATTTCGATTTGAAGGCCGGTGAAACGCTGGGCGTCATCGGTGAGAGCGGCAGCGGCAAAACCACGCTGGCTAAGGCATTGATGCGGCTGATGAAGTCGGAAGGCCGTCTGAAAATCAGCGGCGAAGATTGGCAGCCGCACATGCGGCGGGAAATCCAGATGGTGTTTCAGGATCCGTTCGGCGCGTTTAACCCGCGCATGAATGTGCTGGACATCGTTTCCGAAGGTTTACGCGTACACGAGCCGCACTTGGGCCGCGAGGCAGTCACGGCGCGGGTCATCGAAGTATTGCGGCAGGTCGGTTTGCCCGAAGATGCACTCTACCGCTATCCGCACGCGTTTTCCGGCGGGCAGCGGCAGCGGCTGGCGATTGCGCGTGCGGTCATCGTGCGCCCGAAAATCCTGGTGTTGGACGAGCCGACCAGCGCGCTGGACGTGCAATGGCAGCAGCAGATTTTGGCCTTGCTTGCGGATTTGCAGCGGCAATACGGTTTGAGCCTGATTGTCATCAGCCATGATTTGGCGGTTATCCGCGCTTTGTCGCACCGCGTGATGGTGTTGAAAGACGGGCGCGTGGTCGAGCGGGGCAGCGCGGAAGAAGTGTTTGCCAAACCTAAATCGGATTATACAAAAAAGCTATTACTGCACGCGGCTACTTGAAATTTTGCGGCAGAAGCCCTATTCTGAATCCATCAACAAACCAACCTCTGAAAAGGAAACAAGATGAGCAGCGAATTGATTGTACATGCTACCGATGCGAGCTTCGAGCAAGACGTGTTGAAATCCGAAGTGCCGGTATTGCTGGATTTCTGGGCGCCGTGGTGCGGACCCTGCAAAATGATCGCCCCGATTTTGGACGATGTGGCTGCTGAGTTTGAAGGCAAGCTGAAAGTCGTGAAAATCAATATCGATGAAAACGAGCAAACCCCGGCGCAATTCGGCGTGCGCGGTATCCCGACTTTGATGATTTTCAAAAACGGCGAAAACGTAGCGACCAAAGTCGGCGCATTGGCCAAAGGCCAGTTGACTGCGTTTATCAACGCTTCGATTGCCTAATTTATCGTCATTTATTTAGTCGTTTCGTTAGATTGAGGCAAGGCAGCAAGCAGCAGACAGTACAGACAGTACGACAAGAAGCAGCAACGCTGTATCAAACTAAAGTGAAACGACTATAAAAAAAGCCGTCTGAAAATTCGATTTTTCAGACGGCTTTTCATCATCAAAATACCGCACGGGCGGCTTAGAGCGGATTGGCCGCCGGGCGGATGCCGCTTAACAGGTATTGAATGGTTTCGCGCACGCTGCGGATGGCGTTGCCGAAAGGCAGCGGGTCTTTTCCTCGGAAAAACAGCCCTTTATCGACTTCGCCGCGCCAGGCGGCGGCGAGCTGGATGTCGATGCAGAATTGGCCGGCTTTTCCCAAGCCGTCGCGCAGGCCGCAGCTGGTCAGGCAGTTCAGGCCCTGTGTGCAGCGGCGCGGGTCGGCTTTGGCGGCGGCCTGCAGCTTGCTTTCGCGCTTGATGTAGCTGTCTAAAAAACGTGTGCGTACGCCGCGTGCGGGCAGGCCGGCAACCGACATGAATTCGACGACTTGCTCGGTTTCCGCTCCGGCCAGGGTTTTCTTGAAATTCAGGTGCGCGTCGCCTTCTCGGGTGACGGCAAACGCTGTGCCGATTTGTACGGCATCGGCGCCCCAGGTGTTCAGCGCGGTGTGGATTTTGTCAAAATCGGCCATGCCGCCAGCCAGCACCAGGGGGATGTTTTCGTTTTCCAAGCCCAGAGTTTTGAAGACTTCCTGCGTTTCTTCAATCACGCGCGGGAAGTCGAATTTGGCATCGTTGACGCCGGCCACGCTGGCAGCGCCCAAATGCCCGGCGGCGTGGGCGGGATGCTCGATTACGATGGCATCGGGCAGGATGCCTTTTTTCATCCAGCGTTTGAGCACGATGTTGATGCCGCGCGATTCGGACAAAATCGGGAACAGCGCCACGTCTTTGTGATAGCCCTCGGTCATTTCCGGCAAATCCAGCGGCAGGCCGGCGCCCATTACAATGGCATCGGCGCCGGATTCGCAGGCCTGGCGCACATAGGCGGCGTGGTCTTTGACGGCTTTCATCACGTTGACGGCAATCATGCCTCGGCCGCCGGCATCTGCTTTGGCCTTGCTGATTTCGCGGTCGAGCGCGGTCAGATTCAGACGGGTGTATTTTTCTTCGCTGGGATTGCGTTGGGACTCGGCCAGCAAGTCTTCGTGCAGATGGCGCAAATCGACGCTGGCGATGGTGCCGATGCCGTTTTCGCGGGCGACGGCGCTGGAGAGACCGGCAGCCGATACCCCCACGCCCATCCCGCCCTGCACGATGGGAATCAGGGATTTTCCGCGGATAACCAGAGGCTTGAACAGATGTTGCATATTGTTTCCTTGCAGATTTTCAGACGGCCTTACTGGGCTGCCGTGTTTTGAAATTTTTAGGCATTATACTCTAGTTTGTGAAAAATTAGAGTAGTTGTATAGTTTTTTTAGAGTAAAATTCTAAAAAGACGATGCGGCAGGGGGTGTATGTTTGCTGTTGAAAGGGGGCGGTATGCGGTGT
>NZ_BCWL01000208.1 GCF_001592185.1 Bergeriella denitrificans NBRC 102155 | reverse complement strand
TTCGACTATATCATGCGGTATTGTTCCGCCCCTAAAGTCCTACTCACTCCGTTTTTCCCATAACAACAGCCCGCAAGGCGCGGCGGAAACCTGCGTTTCCCCTGCCCTGCGGGCTGTTTGTCTGCGGCCCGGCCTACCAAAGTCTGGCGGCGGCCGCTTCCAAGCCTGCGCGGATTTCCGCGCCCAGCCTGCGGCTCAAGAGCCTGCCCAAATCCTCTTCCGGCGTATAGTTCACCAACTCCGGCGCTTTCACCACATCCCGCGCCACGCTGTACACGCTGCCGAAGCCGTCAATCAGGCCGACCTGCTCGGCTTGCGCGCCGGTGTAGATGCGGCCGCTGAATACATCGGGATATTCTTTTTCTTTCAAACGCTCGCCCCGGCCGGTTTTGACCGCGCGGATAAATTCCCCGTGGATATCGTCGAGCAGCTGCGTCCAGATTGCGGCCTGCTCCGGCGTTTCCGGCGTAAACGGATCGCCCATGCCTTTATTGCTGCCTGCGGTTTTCAGACGGCGTTTGACCCCGACTTTCTCCATCAGCCCCGTTACATCAAAGCCGCCGCCAATCACGCCGATGCTGCCGATGATGCTCGACGGGTCGGCATAAATCTTGTCGGCCGCCGCCGCGATGTAATAGCAGCCCGACGCGCACATATCTTCGGCCACTACATACACGGGCACATCCGGATACTGCGCTTTGAGGCGGCGGATTTCGTTGAACGCGGTATTCGACACCACCGGCGAGCCACCCGGGCTGTTGGCGCGTATCACAATGGCTTTGGCCTGGCCGCTGTCATACGCCGCCTGCATACTGTCGCGCAGCATTTTCACTTGGTCTTCATAGCCGCCGCCGATCGCGCCGCTCAATTCCACCACCGCAGTATGCGGCGAAGCGGATTTCAAGGCCGCAGGCTGGCCGCTGCTGCCAAACAGCCCGACCAGAAACGCCAAAAACACCGCCAGCCCGACCACCCGCCACACATTGCGCCAAAAGCGCGCGCGGCGGCGGTCGCGATACGCTTCCAGCAATACTTCGCGCAAGGTATCGCGCTCCCATTGCGGGCTTTCCGTGTTTTGCCCGCCGCTGATTTTGTCTGTCATATTCACACTTTCCGTTTTTCCGCGATTGCCCGCAGCCGTCTGAAAACAGGCCGAAAGCGGTTTGCAATCGATTTTTCAGACGGCCTACGCGCCCATATACGGCAAACAGGCCGTCTGAAAAATCATAAAATGCCGAAATTCAGACGGCTTGCGCCGCGCGGCAGCTGCCCGTCATCTCCAGCGCGGTTTCCACCGCCACAATCAGGCTGCCCGAATCGGCCTTGCCCGTAGCCGCCAAATCCAGCGCCGTGCCGTGGTCCACCGAGGTGCGGACAAAGGGCAGCCCCAACGTTACGTTTACGCCCCGCCCGAACGAGGCATATTTCAATACCGGCAGCCCCTGGTCGTGATACATCGCCAGCACCGCGTCCGCCTCTTTCAGCAAAAACGGCTGGAACACGGTATCGGCAGGGTACGGACCGCGCACGTCCAGCCCTTCGGCTTGCAGCGTTTCCAGCGCGGGGATGACCACATCGATTTCTTCCCGCCCCAAATGGCCGCCCTCCCCCGCGTGCGGGTTCAGCCCCGTTACCAAAATTCTCGGCGCGGCGATGCCGAATTTGTCGCGCAAATCCGCGTGCACAATCCGCGCCACCGATTCCAGCAGCGGCTGCGTCAACACGGCAGACACGTCTTTCAGCGGTAGATGTGTTGTCGCCAGCGCCACGCGCAAGCCGCCGCCCGCCAGCATCATCACCACCTGATCCGTGCTGCTTTTATCCGCCAGATATTCGGTATGGCCGCTGAAAAAACCGCCGTCGGGCAAGCCGTCGTTGATGATGCCTTTATGCAGCGGCGCCGTTACCATGGCCGCAAACAGGCCGTCTGAAATACCTTGATACGCCGTATCCAGCAGTTCCAAAACATAGGCCGCATTCTCCGACGCCAACCTCCCCGCCTCACACGGCACGCGCAGCGGCACATGCCGCACTTCCAGCACGCCTGCTTCATGATGCGGACTATCCGGGTCGAAATCCACAATCTGCACCGCCTTGCCCAAAGCCGCCGCCCGCGCGCGCAGCAAATCCCGGTCGCCCAGCACCACCGGCCGGCAGGGCAGCCCGGCAAATGCCAAATCCAAACAAATATCCGGCCCGATACCGGCAGGCTCGCCGGAGGTTACGGCCAATACAGGCAGCGTCATGCTGATGGCTCCTTCATGTTTTCCATACTGCTGGAGCTTAAAACAAAGCCCGCCGCCCGTCCACTTTTTCAGACGGCCTATTCAATCCTAGGCTGATTTTCGACGGCTTCAGCCGCCTCCCGTTTATCCTCCAGACCGGCCAATAAATTATCCCGCAATTTCGATACCGCTTTCTGCAAGGCGGCGGTTTCTTCCATGCTCAAGCCGCAATCCTGAAAAATGCCGATACATGATTGGCTTTCCGCCAGCTTCGCCCTGCCCGCTCCGGTCAGATTCACCACCACGCGGCGCTCGTCTTCTTTGGAACGCTCGCGCACCAGCCAGCCCTGCTGCTCCATGCCCTTCAATAACGGCGTCAGCGTATTGGAAGCGAGAAACAGCTTCCTGCCGAGCTGGTTGACCGTTTGATTGTCTTCCTCGCCCAAAGCCACCAGCGCAATCCATTGCGTGTAGGTCAGCCCGATTTTGCCCAGATAGGGCTTGTAGGCCTTGCCGAAAGCCAGGTTGGCGGTATAAGTGGCAAAACACATAAAGTCTTGCAGCGGCGGCAGCGCGGTGTGTGCGGTCATGATGGTTTCCTGTTATCTAAGACTTTTCAAAATATTTAAGACTTCCCAGCCGTCATTAGCTGCGCGGGGGAAGCGAAGCGGACTTGCGAAGCTAATGACGGCATCGGGACTTACACTTTTTGCAAAAGTCTCCAAGCATGGTTATTTATTTTTTATATTATATCGCATTCGATTTTTTCAAAAAATCATTGACAACAAAAAACCTAGGTGTAAAATACGCACAAGATTAAATCGAATACGATTTAATTATCCCAACTAACCAAAACAAAGGAAATCCATCATGAAAATCTTCTACAAAACCAGCGCCACATCAGTCGGCGGCCGTGACGGCCGCGTATCACTCGACGACAACTCTCTGGCCTTGGATCTGGTCGGCTTCAACAACGAAAGCGGCAAAACCGGCGCCAATCCCGAGCAACTCTTCGCCATGGGCTACGCCTCCTGTTTCGACAACGCGCTGATTCACGTCCGCCAAGCGCAAAAGCCGGAAGGCGTGTCGCATAAAACCACCGCCGCCGTCGGTATCGGCCAAAACGCACAAGGCGGCTTCAGCTTGGATATCGATTTGGACGTCGAAGTACGCGGCTTGGACAAAGACGCAGCGATTGCCTTAGTCAAAAAAGCCCACGAAATCTGCCCCTACTCCAACGCCACACGCGGCAACATCGACGTACGCCTGCACGTCAGCATTGTGGATACGGTAGATTTGTAATTGCTATA
>NZ_BCWL01000207.1 GCF_001592185.1 Bergeriella denitrificans NBRC 102155 | reverse complement strand
GATAAGAATGAGACAAGGCGCAGCCAATGCCGTAGATTTTTTTATTTGAATTCACGATATTTCATGCGGCGGGGTTTTGCAGTATGATAGGTGAAACCGTTTCATCATTAATGATTGGCGGTTTGGTGTGAACCCGGTTGTGTATGCACGGTCTGCTTACTGCGTATGGCTTTGTCGGAACTGCTCTTTCGGCGGGGCTGGGGGGTTCTTTATGTTTTTAATGAGTTTTTAGAGGTTGTTATGGAAGCGACATTGTCTGCGCTGGTGGGCGCGGTCAATTCTATTTTATGGGATTATCTGTTGGTTTATGCGCTGATCGGTATCGGCGTGTTTTTTACGTTTTATTTGGGTGCGCCGCAGATTGTGCGTTTCGGGGCGGGCTTTAAGTCGGTGTTCGGCGGCTTGTTTGCGAAAAAGAAAAACGGCGACGATAAGTCGCTGTCGCAGTTTCAGGCGCTGGCGGTGGCAATTTCCGCGCAAATCGGTACGGGTAATGTGGCGGGGGTGGCAACGGCGATTACGGCGGGCGGCCCGGGGGCGATTTTTTGGATGTGGCTTTCTGCGGTGCTGGGGATGTCCACGATTTTTGCGGAAGCGGTGCTGGCGCAGAAATACCGCGTGGTAAGCAATGGCAAGTATATCGGTGGCCCGGCGTTTTATATCACCCACGGCCTGACGCCGAAAATCGGGCGGGGCGCGGCGCGTTTTTTGTCGGGCTTTTTTTCGGTGGCCATCATTATGGCTTTGGGCTTTATCGGTAATGCGACGCAGGCCAATTCGATTGCTTCTACGGTAACGGTAGCGTTTGACGTGCCGGCGCTGGCGGTGGGTATTGTGCTGGCGCTGCTGGCGGGGCTGACGATTGTGGGCGGTGTGAACCGTATTGCCAATGTGGCGCAGTTTGTCGTGCCGTTTATGGCGGTGCTGTATATTTTGTGCGCCGTGGTGATTTTGTTTGAATATTCGGCCAATATTGTGCCGATGATTCAGCATATTTTTGTGGCGGCTTTCGACCCTGAGGCGGTATTGGGCGGCGCGGCCGGTATCGGTATGCGGGAGGCGGTGCGCTACGGCGTGGCACGCGGCCTGTTTTCCAACGAAGCGGGCATGGGTTCGACGCCGCACGCGCACGCCACGGCGAATGTGAAGCATCCGGTATTACAGGGCATGGCGGCATTTGTGGGTGTATTTATCGATACGATTTTGGTGTGTACGGCCACGGCGCTGATTATCCTGCTGACGGGCGCGGACGGCCTGGGTCTGAAAGGTGCGGCGGTTACGCAGCAGGCTTTTATGATGGCGTTTCCCGGCTTCGGCTCGCAGCTTTTGGCTTTGTGTCTGACGTTTTTCGCATTTACCACCATCATCGGCTGGTATTATTTCGGCGAGTCGAACATCCGCTTTTTGTTTCACGGCAAATATATGGCGGTGTACCGCGCTTTGGTGCTGGCTGCGATTGTGGCGGGCACGCTGGGCAAGGTAGATTTGGTGTGGAGCCTGTCGGATATGTTCAACGGCTTTATGGTCATTCCCAACTTGATTGCGCTGTTTCTGCTGCGACGGGAAATCCGCGCCGTGTATGACGATTACCTGATGCGCCGTAAAGCGGGCGGAGAAATGTCGTATCCGTATGAGGTGCACGAATACCACGAGAAATAGCGGCGTGCGCCGTTTGCTAATACAAGGCCGTCTGAAAACAGCGTTTTTCAGACGGCCTTATCTGACGGCAGCGGGTAGGGCAGCCGCAGCGGGCGCGGGAAAATCCGGCCTGCCCGTTATCCCTTCTTTACACCCGAAAACCTTTATTATATATTCCGTATATTCCGCTTACCTGCTACTACATTTTGAAGGAAGGGGCGGTTTGTCCAACCATACGCAAACATCCTGATATGTCCGGGATTTTGTCCGACTGAGGAGAATACGATATGACAGCCACTGCAGCAGAACGCGTACAACACCAAGGTTTGCGCGCCAAAATCATGTCGGCAGAGCAAGCCGCAGAATTTGTCCAACACGGCATGACGCTGGGTATTGCCGGCTTTACCGGCGCAGGCTATCCGAAAGCCCTGCCGACCGCCATTGCCGAGCGCGCCAAAGCCGCCCACGCACGCGGCGAAGAATTTAAAATCAACATGATTACCGGCGCATCGACCGCGCCCGAGTGCGACGGCGTATTGGCCGCAGCCAACGCGGTCAACTTCCGCAACCCCTTCCAATCCGACCCCGGCATCCGCAACAGCATCAACGCGGGCAACATCCACTATCAGGATATGCACCTTTCCCACGTTGAGCAGCAAATCCGCAACGGCTTCTACGGCGACATCCATGTCACCATCATCGAAGCCACCGGCATTACCGCCGACGGCAAAATCATCCCGTCTATGGGCATCGGCCACAATAACGAAGCCCTGAAAGCCGCCCAAAAAATCATCATCGAAGTCAACGCCAAGCAAAATCCGCTCTTAGAAACCATGCACGACGTTTACTTCGACATCGGCACCCCGCCGAACCGCCAGCCTATTCCCCTGGTGAAACCCGACGACCGCATCGGCTCGCCTTATCTGGAATGCGATTTGGACAAAGTGGTTGCCGTGGTATTGACCGATGGCTTTGACCGCAACAGCAAATTTGCCGACCCGGATGAAAACTCCAAGCGCATCGCCGCCCAAATCATCGACTTCTTCAACCACGAAGTCAAAGCCGGCCGCCTGCCGAAAAACCTGCTGCCGCTGCAATCCGGCGTGGGCAACGTGGCCAACGCCGTATTGGCCGGCCTGCTGGACGCACCGTTTGACGATTTGACCGGCTATACCGAAGTATTGCAAGACGGTATGCTCGACTTGATTATCGCCGGCAAAATGAAGTCCGCATCTGCCACCGCACTGTCGTTCAGCCCGGACGCGCTGCAACGCTTCAACGACAACATCGAATTCTTGCGCGATAAAATCGTATTGCGCCCGATGGAAATCACCAACAACCCCGAATTAATCCGCCGCTTGGGCGTTATCGGTATGAACGCCATGATTGAAGCCGACATCTACGGCAACGTGAACTCCACGCACGTCATGGGCACCAAAATGATGAACGGTATCGGCGGCTCCGGCGACTTTACCCGCAACGCCTTCTTCTCGTTCTTCGTCAGCCCGTCGGTTGCCAAGGACGGCGCGATTTCCTGCATCGTACCGATGGTGTCGCACCACGACCACACCGAGCACGACGTAATGTTTATCGTGACCGAACAAGGTATGGCCGACTTGCGCGGCAAATCACCGCGCCAACGAGCCCAGCTGGTGATTAACAACTGTGCCCACCCGGATTACCGCGATATGCTGAACGACTACTATGCCCGCGCCGAAAAAGCCGGCGGCCTGCATACCCCGCACATCCTGGCCGAAGCCCTGTCTTGGCATCAGCGTTTTGTCGAAACCGGCGATATGCGTATCAAATAATCCGCATCCGCGAATGTATCACGCCGAACCTCCGCATTTGCGGAGGTTTTTGCATTTCGGGGGCATTGTTGACCGGCTTGGGAGAGATAT
>NZ_BCWL01000206.1 GCF_001592185.1 Bergeriella denitrificans NBRC 102155 | reverse complement strand
GGGCGCAGCAACGCCGTATCATTCTTATTTTAAATGTTTATAATATTAACACGTTCAGGAAAGCCATACCATGAAGATTCAAACCGCCCTGCTTCTCGCTGCCTCTGCTGCGGCATTCACCCTCAGCGCCTGCGGCGGCGCGCCCGCACAGCCCAAAGGCCCGATTTCGGAAGACCGCTCCGCCGCCTTCAAATCCATGATGCCCGAATTTATGAGCATGGGCAAAATGGTGAAAGGCGAGGAAACCTACGAAGTGGAAAAATTCAAACAGGCCGCCGCCGTTTTTGCCGAAGCCAGTCAAAAACCGTTCGGCTTTTTCGAATCCGATCCGCAGGGCAACGGCGAAGCGCTGCCCGCCATTTGGGAAAATCCGGACAAATTCAAAGCCGAAGAGCAGCAGTTTTACGCGGCGGTGGAAAAGCTGAATGCCGCCGCGCAAGGTGCTAATCTGGAATCGATTAAAGCCGCTTACGGCGAAGTCGGCGCAAGCTGCAAATCCTGCCACGATGCCTTCCGTATGCCGAAATAAGCGGATTAAGCCCGCAAAAAAGCCGTCTGAAAATTCGATTTTTCAGACGGCTTTTTTTAAGCTCAACTTAGCGGATGCCGGTACCGATGCGGCTGAAATCGCTAAAGTTCATCCACACGAAAAACGCTTTGCCCACAATCAGCTTGTCGCTGACAAAGCCCCAGTAGCGGGAATCGGAGCTGTTGTCGCGGTTGTCGCCCATCATGAAGTAATGGCCTTCGGGTACGGTGCAGCGGAAAGCCGAGCCGTCGGGCGCGTATTCGCAGCTGCCGGCAAATGCGCTTTGGTTAAATTTAGCCAGCTGACCCGGCTCGTAGCTGCCGTAGCCCGGCACTTGCAGGATGTCGAAGGTATGGCTGCCGATGGTTTCGGAAAACTGCTCGGCCTTGATGCCGACGTTCTGCCCCAGCTCGGGTACATATTCCTGATATTCGTACACACCCGCCGGCGTATCTTTCACCACTTGGCCGTTAATGCTCAACACTTTGTCTTTGTACTCGACCACATCGCCCGGCAGGCCGATGGTGCGCTTGATGTAGTTGACGGAAGGCTGCTCGGGATAGTTGAACACCACCACATCGCCGCGCGCCACTTCGCCGGTCGGAATCACGACATTATTGATAATCGGCGTACGGATGCCGTAGGCAAATTTGTTAACCAAAATAAAATCGCCGACCACTAGGCCCGGGCGCATGGAGCTGGACGGAATTTGAAACGGCTCGGCCACAAAGGTGCGTAATACGAA
The DNA here is from genome assembly GCF_001592185.1 of Bergeriella denitrificans NBRC 102155. Classification (GTDB taxonomy): domain Bacteria; phylum Pseudomonadota; class Gammaproteobacteria; order Burkholderiales; family Neisseriaceae; genus Neisseria; species Neisseria denitrificans. The sequence goes on along the minus strand of NZ_BCWL01000206.1, from coordinate 2,266 downwards.
AACCACCAGGATAATCGGGAAAAAGCCGCTCATATAGTCGGTAAAGTGGCCTTTGTCTTCATGGGCGGCATCGCTTTTCAGACGGCGTTTGTGCACCAGCCACACGATGCCGGTGAACAAGACAAACAGCAGTAATACGGCAGTAAAACTCATGAAAAACGACAATACGCCGAATACGCCTACCATCATCAAGAGGTAGCCCCATTGCAGCGCGCCGCTCCACTCGCCGTTGGCCTGGCGGGTTTTGTCGCTTTTGAAATACAGTACCAAACCGACTGCAAATGCGGCAATGGCGGCTAAAAGGAAGTTACTGCCCATAAATTTGACGACTCCTATGTTGGGAAAATAAGGGCACGCTGCCGTGCCTGAAAAATATAGTCTTTGAAAATAAAAATGATACGGCGCGGCTGCGCCTTATTCTTTTATCCGACCATGCGGCTCATTTTACCGTTTAAAGCCCGATACCGCAAAGACTTTGCCCCGTATGCCGCAGGCGTGAAAAAAGCCGCCCGAACATCCACATTCAGACGGCTTTTTCGACAACGGTTTATTTACCGTCGGCTTTCAGCAGAATTTCATACAGTTTGTCTTTCAACTGCAGTTTTTCTTTTTTCAGCTCTTCGATTTCTTCCAAGCCGCTGGTTACGGGGTCGTTGACCAGGCCGGTGATTTTATCGTCCAGAGCGTTATGCTCGTCAAACAAGCGGGCGAAGTGTGCGTCTTCTTGTTTTAATTTGGAAATTAATTCGCGGTACTCGGGAAACATAGTGCATTCCTCTCTGTTGTTCAATTAAAAGTGTCGGAAACGGAAATCCTTTTCTTAATTCCATTATATCAAAGGTGGGTTTTTTATCCAGTCTTTTCCGCATACCTGAAAGGCCGTCTGAAAACGGGGCGGGGTATGCCTGCCGTCAAACACCGCAATACCTATATCCAGCATCCATAAATCGGCGTAAAATAAACCCACTTCCCATCATTATCCCCTGCTTGGAGGGCCTTATGTTTTTCGACCGCATCGAAGCCGCACCTGCCGACCCGATTTTGGGCCTGGGCGAAGCATTCAAAGCCGAAACCCGCACCGGCAAAGTCAACCTGGGCATCGGCGTTTATAAAAACGCCGCCGGCAACACCCCGATTGTCAAAGCCGTCAAAGAAGCGGAAAAACGCCTGCTGGCGAGCGAAACCACCAAAAACTACCTCACCATCGACGGCGTAGCCGAATACAACGCGCAAACCCAAATCCTGCTTTTCGGCGCGGATCACGAAATCATCGCCAACGGCCGCGCCAAAACCGCGCAAAGCCTCGGCGGCACAGGCGCGCTGCGGATCGCCCTCGAGTTTGCCAAACGCCAAACCGGCGCGCAAACCGTTTGGATTTCCAACCCCACCTGGCCCAACCACAACGCCATCTGTAAAGCCGTCGGCCTTACCGACAAACCCTACCGCTATTACAACCCGCAAACCCACGGTTTGGACTGGGACGGCCTGATTGAAGATTTGGCGCAGGCGCAAAAAGGCGACATCGTGCTGCTGCACGGCTGCTGCCACAACCCGACCGGCATCGACCCCACACCTGCCCAATGGGAAACCCTGGCCAAAATGTCCGCCGAAAAAGGCTGGCTGCCGCTGTTTGACTTCGCCTACCAAGGCTTCGCCAAAGGCTTGGAAGAAGATGCCGCCGGTCTGCGCCTCTTCCTGCAATACAACCGCGAACTGCTGATTGCCAGCTCCTACTCGAAAAACTTCGGTATGTACAACGAGCGCGTGGGTGCATTCACCCTCGTAGCCGACAACGCCGAAGCTGCCGAGCGCGCCCACAGCCAGGTCAAAGGCATCATCCGCACCATCTACTCCAACCCCGCCAGCCACGGCGCGGCCACCATTGCGCTGGTGTTGAAAGATGAAGCCCTCAAAGCCCAATGGATTGCCGAACTCGACGAGATGCGCGGCCGCATCAAAGCTATGCGCCAAAAATTCGTCGCTCTGCTGCAAGCCAACGGCGCAACCCAAAACTTCGATTTCATCATCGAGCAAAACGGTATGTTCTCGTTCAGCGGCTTAAGCCCCGATCAGGTTGACCGCCTGAAAGACGAATTCGCCATCTACGCCGTCCGCTCCGGCCGCATCAACGTTGCCGGCATTACCGACGACAACATCGACTACCTGTGCGAAAGCATCGTCAAAGTTCTGTAACGCCCGTAAGCGATAAAAAGCCGTCTGAAAATCTGTGAGATTTCAGACGGCTTTCCATATCGAAAACAGTTAA
>NZ_BCWL01000205.1 GCF_001592185.1 Bergeriella denitrificans NBRC 102155 | reverse complement strand
TAAGCATTTGACTATAAAACCGCCCGTAATCAAGATAAAAAGCCGTCTGAATATCCATTTTCAGACGGCTTTAAAACACCATAGCAGATTATGCACCTTGAATCGCATCCGCAATGCGTAGCGCGCCTTTTTCTGCCCAGTCGGCCTGCTTGGCTTCGACCATGACGCGCACGACGGGTTCGGTGCCGGATGCGCGCAAAACGACGCGACCTTTGCCTTCCAGCTCCTGCTCCACTTCGGCCAAAACGGCTTTTGAGGCTTCCTGCCAATTTTGGCCTTTTTGGATGCGCACGTTAATCATGGTTTGCGGGAAGGGCTGCCAGTCGGCGCATACGGTGGCCAAATCCTGACCCAAAATCTGCAGGGCGGCCAAGACTTGCAGCGCGGAGACGATGCCGTCGCCGGTGTTGTGTTTGTCCATGCACAGGATGTGGCCGCTGGCTTCACCGCCGATCAGCCAACCGCGTTGGTGCAGCTGTTCCAATACATAGCGGTCGCCCACTTTGGCGCGGCAGAAATCGACGCCCTGCTCCTGCAAGGCGATTTCCATGGCCATATTGGTCATGACGGTGCCGACTACGCCGCCGATTTCAACGCCTTCGCGCGCGCGCGCTTTGGCGATGACGTAAATCAGGTTGTCGCCGTCATACACTTTGCCGTTGCGGTCCACCATCATCAGGCGGTCGCCGTCGCCGTCGAGCGCGATGCCGTAGTCGGCTTCGTTTTGCAAGACGGCGGCCTGCAGGGATTTCGGATAGGTTGCGCCGCATTTTTCGTTGATGTTGTAGCCGTTCGGGCCGTCGCCGATGGTGACGACTTGTGCGCCCAATTCGTGGAAGACTTTGGGTGCAACGTGATAGCCGGCGCCGTTGGCGCTGTCCACCACCAGCTTCAGGCCGCGCAAATCCAGATTGGCAGGGAAGGTGGATTTGCAGAATTCGATGTAGCGGTCGTCGGCGCCGCTGATACGGCGGGCGCGTCCCAAGCGGTCGGAGGGCTGGGTTTTCATTTCTTCATCGATTTTGGCTTCGATTTCCAGCTCGATTTCGTCGGAAAGTTTGACGCCGCCTTCGGCAAAGAATTTGATGCCGTTGTCGGAATAGCCGTTGTGCGAAGCGGAAATCATCACACCGGCCGACAGGCGCAGCGCGCGGGTGAGATAGGCCACGCCCGGGGTGGGCAGCGGGCCGGTCTGCAAGACATTCACGCCCGCTGCGGTAAAGCCGGCCACCAACGCGGCTTCCAGCATATAGCCGGAGATGCGGGTGTCTTTACCGATTAATACGGTGGGGCGCTGCCCATCGTCGTGCTGCACCAGCACCTGACCGGCGGCATAGCCGAGCTTCAATACGAAATCGGGGGTAATGGGAAACTGCCCTACTTCACCGCGCACACCGTCGGTGCCGAAATATTTTTTAGCCATTTTTTTGATGCTCCGTTTATCTGTTGATGCGGCAGCCTGGGCGTTTGCCGCACTGCCACTGCGGCCGTCTGAATATTTGCGGCCGCCTTTTGCCGTCAGTCTATGGTCAATACCGGGAAGGATTTGACGGCTTCGTCGATTGCTTTGACCCGTGTCAGGAAGTCTTCCAGCTTGGCCAGCGGCAACGCGCTCGGGCCGTCGCAGCGGGCTTGGTCGGGATTTTCGTGCGCTTCGAGAAACAGACCCGCCAGGCGCGTGCCCATGCCCGCCAGCGCCAAATCCAATACCTGGCTGCGGCGGCCGCCCGATGCGGCGGCGCCCGATTCGCGCGTTTGCAGGGCGTGGGTTACATCGAAAATCACCGGCAGGTTGCCGCAGGTTTTCTTCATCACGCCGAAACCCAGCATATCGACCACTAAGTTGTCATAGCCGAAGCTGCTGCCGCGCTCGCACAACACCAGCTTGTCGTTGCCGGCTTCTTTAAATTTTTCCACGATGTTTTTCATTTGCGACGGGCTGAGAAACTGCGGTTTTTTGATGTTAATCACATTGCCGGTTTCCGCCATCGCCACCACCAAATCGGTTTGGCGCGCCAAAAATGCGGGCAGCTGGATAACGTCGCACACTTCCGCTACAGGGCGGCACTGGTAAGGCTCGTGCACGTCGGTAATCACGGGCACGCCGAACTCGCGCTTGACCGCTTCAAAAATTTTCAGGCCTTCGTCCAAGCCCACGCCGCGGAAAGAGTGCACCGACGAGCGGTTGGCCTTGTCAAACGAGGCTTTGAATACATAAGGAATGCCGAGTTTGCCGGTCACGCCGACATAGCGCTCGCAGGCTTTGAGCGTGGAATCGAGGTCTTCCAAGACATTGATGCCGCCGAACAGCACGAAAGGCGCATCATTGCCGACTGTAATGTGTTTGATTTGAACATTCATCTTGATTTCCTAAAGCATCCGACCCTTTAAAGGCCGTATTACCGGCATTATAGTCCTTAACGCGCGGCAAATCAGCAAAAGCCGTCTGAAAAACGCGTTTTTCAGACGGCCTGATAAACCTTAGCGCAATCTGCTTACGCTTCGGCTACCCGCTTGCACCATGCCTCTTTTTCTTCGCTGCTTAAAAACGAGGCTTTGAAAGAGTTTTGACACAAGGTGCGGATTTCCGCTTCGCTCAAATCCAGCGCAGCGGCCAGCTCGATAAAGTTTTGGTTGACATAGCCGCCGAAATAGGCGGGATCGTCGGAGTTGACCGTGACCATCACGCCGCGTTGCAGCATACGGCGCAGGTTGTGCTGGTTCAGATGGCCGACGACTTTCAACTTCAGGTTGCTCAGCGGGCAAACGGTCAGCGGCATCTGCTCGGCAATCAGCCGTTCCATCAGGGCTTCGTCTTCTTCGGAGCGCACGCCGTGGTCGATGCGGGCGACGTTCAACACATCCAATGCTTCGTAAACGTATTCCGGCGGCCCTTCTTCGCCCGCGTGCGCCACGGCCAGAAAGCCTTCGGCACGGGCTTGCTCAAATACGCGCGCAAACTTGGCGGGCGGGTGGCCGACTTCGCTCGAATCCAGCCCTACGCCGATGATTTTGTCTTTATACGGCAGCGCCTGCGCCAGCGTTTCAAACGCGGCCTCTTCCGACAGATGGCGCAAGAAGCACATAATCAGCAAAGACGAAATGCCCCATTCCCGCCGCGCATCTTCGCAGGCGCGGGTAATGCCGTTCAACACGGTTTCAAACGCTACGCCGCGCGCGGTATGCGTTTGCGGGTCGAAGAAGATTTCCGTATGCACCACATTATCGGCTTTACAGCGCAGCAGGTAGGCGTAAGTCAAGTCGTAAAAATCCTGCTCGTGCAGCAATACTGCGGCGCCGGCATAGTAAATGTCCAAAAAAGACTGCAGATTGTGAAAATCATAGGCCGCGCGGATTTCGTCCACGCTTTGATAAGGCAGCGTTACGCCGTTGCGCCGCGCGATGTCGAACATCAGCTCCGGCTCCAGCGTGCCTTCGATATGCAGGTGCAGCTCTGCTTTGGGCAAAGATGCAATCAATGGGGTCAGCGACATCTTGTTTCCTTTTATATACGACTTATATACGGCTGCGCGGCGGCAGCGGCTGGTTATCGTCGTCGAACTTCAATCCTGCTACGGCGTTGGC
>NZ_BCWL01000204.1 GCF_001592185.1 Bergeriella denitrificans NBRC 102155 | reverse complement strand
CTGCGAAAAATACAAAATTTAACCTGCATGAAATATATTTAACGAATAAAACGGTATCATGCCCACCTTTCTATTAAAATCAATTACTTATTTACATTAACTATTAGGAGTTTGAAAATGTCTATTGGCTCAGAATTTAAAGAGTTTGTGATGCGCGGCAACGTGGTCGATCTGGCTGTCGGTATGGTAGTCGGTACGGCGTTCAGCGCGATTGTAAAATCCTTGGTGGACGATGTATTGATGCCGCCTATCGGTATGCTGCTGGGCGGTGTGGACTTCTCCAACCTGTTCATCACTCTGAAAGATGGTGCTAACGCACCTGAAGCCGGCTACGCTACCCTGGCCGCCGCTCAAGAAGCCGGCGCGGTTACGTTGAACCTGGGTCTGTTTATCAACAGCATCATCAGCTTCCTGATCGTAGCCTCCGCCATTTTCTGCGTGGTAAAAGCCATCAACAGCATGAAGAAAAAAGCCGAAGAAGAGCCGGCAGCCGAAGAGCCGAGCGAAGAAGTTTTGCTGCTGCGTGAAATCCGTGATTCTTTGAACAAAAAATAATCTTTACGGATTTATTTGATAGAAAAAGCCGTCTGAAAATGTGGATTTTCAGACGGCTTTTTTGTGGAAAAACGCTTTACGGCATCAGCATACCGCCGTTGACGTGCAGGGTTTGGCCGGTGATGTATTTCGCCTGGTCGGAAGCCAGGAACAATACGGCGTCGGCAATATCCTGCGCGTCGCCGAATCTGCCCAGCGAAGTTTGCGCTTCAAAAGTTTTGCGGGTCTCTTCCGGCAGGGCACGGGTCATGTCGGTGTCGATAAAACCGGGGGCGACACAGTTGACGGTGATGCCTCGGCTGCCGACTTCGCGCGCCATGGATTTGGCGAAACCGATTAAGCCGGCTTTGGCGGCGGCGTAGTTGGTTTGGCCGGCATTGCCCATCACGCCGACAACGGAAGTGATGTTGATGATGCGGCCGCTGCGCTGCTTCATCATGCCGCGCAATACGGCTTTGGACGCGCGGAAGACGGATTTCAGATTAACCTGCATGATGTCGTCCCACTCCTCTTCTTTCATACGCATCAGGAGGTTGTCGCGGGTGATGCCGGCGTTGTTGACCAGAATGTCGAGTTTGCCGAACTCTTTTTCGATGGCGGCAATCAGGTTTTCAATGCTTTCCGGCTCGGCGGAATTTAAGGCGCGGCCTTGTCCGCCCCATTGCGCCAGGCGTTCGCTGATGGCGGCTGCGCCGCTTTCGCTAGTGGCGGTGCCGATAACCGTTGCGCCTGCTGCGGCCAAAGTATCGGCAATCGCCGCACCGATGCCGCGCGATGCGCCGGTTACTAAGGCGATTTTGCCGGTCAGGTCTTGAGTGCTCATCTTATTCCTTTCACACAGGTTGTTTCTTTTCAAACGGCTTTATAGCACAAATAGGGTGTTTAATCTAATTTTGCTGCGGCAGGCCGTTTTTTATCAGCTGTTTTGAGGCGCAAAAAGGGCATTTTTGGTGTTGGTGGCTTTCATTCTGCTTAAAACCTTACGGGATAATGCTTTCGGCGGTTTTTAACACCTTTTTTGTCCTATCAGTCGGAATGTGCTGTCAATGGTTGATTGCCCGCCCTACGGCATTTGGGTTTCCCTTGCTGCGGCTATTTTCAGACGGCTGTAACTTCCGTAGCTTCGGCGGCCGCCCATAAATCCCGTTTTTTAATTGTAGGCAGTTTTTTGATTTCGGCTTCGCGTTTCAGGGCGGTGCTTTTGTCCAGGCCGTCTGAAACGATGCGCATGGCGAGCGGGGGGCTGGTGCGGGTGTATTTGGCGCCTTTGCCCTGAAGGTGGGCGGTGAAGCGGGCGGCGGGGCGGTTGCTGATGCCGCAGTAGAGCGAGCCGTTGCGGCACAGTATCAGGTAAACGCACCAGTTCGGCTGCGTCGGGCGGGGCGTATCCATTCAGACGGCCTCCTGTGCGAAGCTTTCTTGCAGGATTTTGACGGCGGCGTGGGTTTTGGCGGATTGGATGCGGTAGGGGGTAACGGCGTATACGTTGACGGCGGGCAGGCTCCATTCGGGCAGGACGTTTTTCAGACGGCCTGCGGCGACGAGGTGCTGTACTTCGCCGCTCAGTTGGCAGGAGAGGCCGAAGCCGCCGACGGTCAGGTTGCGGACGGCGGCGAGCTGGTTGCAGGCGATGTAGTCGGTGAGGTCGATGCTGCAGCTTTGGTGTTCGCGGTGGAGGGTCAGGCGCGGGGCTTGAAACAGCAGCCATTGGTGCTGCTGCAGGTCTTCGGGGCGTTCGATCGGCGGGTGTCCGGCCAGATAGCCGGGGCTGGCGTAGATTTGGTACGGCCAGGAGAAGAGGTGTCTTGCGACGAGGTTGGGGTCGTCGAGCGCGTGGTCGCCGCCGCGGATGGCGAGGTCGAAGCGGCTGTTTTGCAGGTCGTCGAGTGCGTCGTTGAAATGTAAGACGGGTTTGATTTTGGGGAATTCGCGGCGCAGGCGGGCTAAGGCCGCCTGAAAGGCTTGTGCGTCGATGATGGTGGAGGGCAGCGACAGGTGTAATTCGCCGGCTGGCTCGGTTTTCAGGGCGTCGATGGCGTTGCGGGTGTCGGCGAGCGTGCGGCTGAGGCGGCGGCAGTAGTCTCCGAGTGCCTGCCCTGCGTCGGTGGGGGCGAGGCGGCGGGTGCTGCGGTTGAGGAGTTTGATGCCGTGTACGGCTTCGAGGCGGTTGATGTGCTGGCTGACTGCCGAGGGGGTCATGTCGAGTGCGGCGGCGGCGGCGTTCATGCTGCCGTGTTCCAATACGGCGGCGAATACGATCAGGGGTTTGATGTCTTGCATTTCAGACGGCTTATTGTTTAGTTTGACTTAATAATATAAACAGTAAAACGGGGATTATCAAGTGTTTCAGACGGTCTTACAATGCGCTTTATCGATTCAAGTTAACCAGTTAAGGAGACGGATATGAAAATTGCGGTTATCGGTGCGACGGGTACGGTCGGCAAGGCTGTGGTGAAGGAGGCTGCGGCGCGCGGCCATGAGGTGACGGCGTTTGCCCGCGGTGTGGAAAAGGTGCAGCAGGGCGGTAATATCAAAGCGGTTGCTTTTGATGTGAACGATGCCGGTTTTGCTGGTCAGCTCGAAGGCTTGGATGCTGTGGTCAGTGCGTTTAACCCGGGTTGGGATAATCCGAATGCGGGTGCGGATTTTGCTAAAGGAGCGGCGGCGATTACCGAAGCGGTCAAAGTAGCCGCAGTGCCGTATTTTCTGGCGGTGGGCGGTGCGGGCAGCCTCTACATCGCGCCTGATGTGCAGCTGATTGATACGCCGGAGTTTCCGAAGGAGATTTACGACGGTGCTCATGCTGCGCGTAATTGGTTGAAAGATTTGCAAGACCGCCGCGATGTGAATTGGTCGTTTATTTCTCCGCCTGCGGCGTTTGAGGGGGATGTGGATACCCGCAGCGGCCGCTACCGTACCGGTAAAGACGATGTGTTGTTTACCGGGGAGGAGTTGGCTAATATTTCCGCGCCTGATTTGGCTTGTGCGATTGTGGACGCGGCGGAAAACAAAGCACATTTGTTTGAACGTTTTACCGTTGCCGAAGCGGTTTGATTAACATAT
>NZ_BCWL01000203.1 GCF_001592185.1 Bergeriella denitrificans NBRC 102155 | reverse complement strand
GTACTGTCTGCGGCTTACGGCCTTGTCTCAATCTAACGAAACAAGTATCCCCCCACTCCTCCCATTCTTTCTCTCCCTACACTAAATACAAAAAAGCCTGCTTTTTCAAGCAGGCTTTTTATCAAGCTAATCCGTTCAGATTAGAATTTGTGACGCAGACCAACCAAACCGGCAACGGTTTCTACGCGGTGCGGGCCGTTTTCACCGGCACGCAACCAACCTGCAGATACCAGAGCGCTGGTGCGTTTAGAGAAGTCGTAGTCAGCACCCAGTACCACTTGGTCGTATTGAGTACCTTTCAGTTTGTCACCGGCTACTTTAGCTTTGAAACCGTGAGCGTAAGAAACGCGCGGAGTTACATTGCCGTAGCGGTAAGAAGCAGTAGCGGCAACCTCAACAGTTTCTACACCGCGGCCGTCCAGACCTTGGGCAGTACCGAATACGGTGTTACCGATATCGGTAGTATTGTCGGCAGTTACAACACCGTTAGCCAGGGCTTCGGCGTATTGGCCGTAAGTTTCCCAGTTTTTACCGTATTGACCGGAAACAGTTACCAGCACGTTGTTGGCGTCGTAACCGGCAGTCAGGCGGTGCAGTTGACCGTCTTTAGCAGCAGCACCGGTTTTAGCGGCGTTCAGAGTGTGTTTGCGGTAACCACCGGCGTATTGACCGAAGAAACCGGCGTTTTCGTAGTTCAGGCCGGCGTAGTAAGATTCACCGGTAGCCACTTCGTGAGTGTATTTGTCAGCAGGGTTTTCGTTGTCGCGAGGAGCAAATTGTGCAGACGCGCTGAAGCCTGAGAATACAGGAGAGTCGTAGCGTACAGATACTTTGCGCTCGGAAACGGTGTCACGGGTGAACACGCCTTGTCTCAGAGCGGCGTTGCTGGCATCCCACGGATCAATCGCATCGTCAGTGTCTTTAACGGTAGTGTTCAGTTTACCGGCGCGGATTTTACCGAAGCCGCCTTCCAAACCGATGAATGACTCACGAGTACCCCAGCCTGAATCAGTACCGGCGATAGAAGCGTTTTGCTCCAACTGCCAAATGGCGTTCAGGTTGTTGCCCAGGTGCTCGTGGCCTTTGAAGCCGATGCGTGAACCGAAGTCAGCGATTTCGGTAGCAGTTTTAGAGCTGGCGTCGCGACCCAGTTTAGCAGCAGTGTTGCCGCCTACGGTACCGCCGTTTTTAGCGCTACCTACTTTAGTGTTAGATACTTCAACACCGGCTTTGATTTGACCGTACAGAGTTACATCTGCAACAGCAGCAACCGGCAGAGCAGCCAAAGTCAGCGCAATCAGAGATTTTTTCATTACTGTATTCCTTTTGTTTGTAAAGCAAACTTAAACACTTTAGAGGTTTTGTTTGGCTTTTGCATTTACCGCCATAGCCAATGCTTAGCGATTCCATGGTTGTTAATATAGCTTCTTTATTTTCAAAAAACAAATTTCCATCTGTTTTTCTGCCCCAGCCCGGCCGCAACAGTTGTTTTTTGCATACAGTTTTTCAGACGGCATCGGCGTGATTTTCAGGCAAATCGCTGAAAATATTCTGTTTTATAAATTTATTATCTATTTGTAGAAAAACAACATCCCTGCTAGATGCCGCTTTCGGGCAGCTCGGCCGAACCCATACGGCGCAGGATAATATTGGTTTTGTTGCGCAGGCGCTTGCTTTTGGGGTTGTCGGCGTAAAAAAGCGGGGCGGGCACGCGGGCGGCCAGGGTAGCGGCCTGCTGCTTGCTCAGGCTAACGGCGCTTTTGCGGTAAAACTTCTGCGCGGCGGCTTCTGCGCCGAATACGCCGTAATCCCATTCAATCACATTCAGATACAGCTCGAAGATGCGGTCTTTGTCGGTCACCGCTTCCATCATGGCGGTGATGGCGGCTTCTTCGGCCTTGCGGATATAGCTGCGACTGTCGTTGAGAAACAGGTTTTTCGCCAGCTGCTGGCTGATGGTCGAGCCGCCGGCCTGCACCTTGCCGCTCTTTTCATTGCGCTTCATGGCGTTTTTAATACCGCTCCAATCAAAGCCCGAATGTTCGGCAAACTTGGCGTCTTCCGAAGCAATCAGGGCTTTTTTAAGATTGGTGGAAATATCGGCATAAGGCACCCAGCGGTAATCCAGCGCCACATTCCTGCCCTCTCCCGCAAACTGGCTCATACGCATATCCATAAAAGCGGTTTGGCGCGGCGCGACGGCGCGGTAAGTGATGATATTGCCGTAAACATAGGCATTAAAAAAGATAAAGGCGGCCACCGGCAGCGCCAGCAGCCATTTCAAAATCAGCATGACCATATCTTTCGGAGAACCCGGCCTGCCCAAGCCATCGCCGGGCAGTACTGCATAAAACGAGGCGGCAAGTTCTCAACTTATAAATTCCCAACTACAACTATATATAGTGCAATTTAGCGTGCAGCCGCCCGCCAACCGTTTTTTTTCAGACGGCATCAACTACACCGTCCGGCCGGCAGAATGATGCCGCCCAAGTTTTCAAACATTCTTCATATAGTCAATCACAGGCTTGATGTCCGGCTCGAAGCCGCGCCAGAGCGAATAGGAAAACGCGGCCTGCCCGACCAGCATACCCAAACCGTCGGCAGTTTTCGCCGCACCCGATTGGCGGGCAAACTGTAAAAACGGTTCGGCCTCCCGGCCATAAACCATATCGTAAGCCAGCGCGCATCGGGCGAACACTTCCGGCGCGACGGCGGGCAGTTCGCCGCTCAAACCGCCGGATGTGCCGTTGATGACGATGTCGAAATGCGCGGCGGGCAATTTGTCCATTTCCACCGCTTCAATGCCGAAGCGTTCGGCCACTTCCTGCGCTTTTCCGTGGGTGCGGTTGGTGATGACGATGGAAGCGGGCTGTTTTTCCTGCAGCACGGGAACCACGCCGCGCACCGCACCGCCCGCACCAATCAGCAGCACGTTTTTCCCCGCCACTTCCACGCCCTGCGCTTGGATGATGTCGTTAACCATACCCACACCGTCGCTGTTATCGCCACGGAACCTGCCGTTGCCCAGAGGAATAATGGTGTTGACCGCACCCGCCGCCAACGCACGCTCGGAATGCTCGTCCACAAAATCATACGCATCGAGCTTAAAGGGCACAGTCACATTCGCCCCCTGCCCGCCCGCTGCAAAAAAAGCAGCGGCGGCTTCGGCAAAAGCGCCGATGTCGGCATAAATGCGGTCGTAGTCGATGTCCGCTTTTTCCTGCTTGGCAAACTCCTGATGAATCTGCGGCGATTTGCTGTGGACAACGGGATTGCCGAAGACGGCGTAACGCGGTTTGTGGCTCATGATATTCAAACTCGGGGCAGTCAAATAAAAGACATTATATTAGAAAACCGCCGCCCGGGCGCACGAAATCCGGCGCAAATTTTTCAGACGGCCGCCACACCCCGCCCGTGCAGCCGCACAAACACGCAGGCCGTCTGAAAACACAGCCCGCCCACCATACCGCACACGGCGACGCAGGCGCAAAATTGTTGACAATCACGCCGTCTGAAACTAGGATTTTGTTGACAATTCATCCGTGAAGTAAGACTTGCGCGTAAACGCGCGGAAGCAAGGCGGAACACGCGGCAAGGTCGGACACCTTGCGGGCGTTTCCAACTCAGCAGGCGCATTTT
>NZ_BCWL01000202.1 GCF_001592185.1 Bergeriella denitrificans NBRC 102155 | reverse complement strand
TATAGCAGTTTAAGGCTGTATCAAAGCGGCGTAGTTTGTTAAACTGCGCTTTCATTTCAGACACGACGGATTTCCCATGAAAAAAACAGTGATTTTCTTAGCGGCCGCTGCCGCACTTTTGAGCGCGTGCGGTACGGACAAACCCGCCGCCGTGCAGCAGCCGTCGGCGGCTGCGCCCGCCAAGCAGGCATCCGGCCAACGCCCCAAGTTTGATGCGGCAGCCGAATCGGTGGCCAGCAGCGGCTTCAACGGCAATACCAACGTACAGCGCTGGATCGATTACGAAGTGGCGCAAAAGCAGTTCAGCCGCAGCGAATTGCAGCAGTTTTTCGACGGCACGGTCTATAAAGCCAACATCATCAATATTATGTACCGCCCGGGCACATCCCGCCCGTGGTACGAATTCCGCACCGGCAATTCGGGCGCGGCCAAATTTGCGGGCGGCCGCAAGTTTTACGCCGAAAACCGCGCCGTGATTGACGACGTAGCCCGCCGCTACGGCGTACCGGCCGAGCTGATTGTGGCGATTATCGGCATCGAAACCAATTACGGCCGCAATACCGGCACCTTCCGCGTGGCCGACGCTTTGAGCACGCTGGCATTTGATTATCCGCGCCGCGCCGAGTTTTTCCAAAACGAGCTGGCCGAGCTGCTGATGATTGCCAAAGAAGAAAACCGCGACGTATTCAGCTTTAAAGGCAGCTACGCCGGCGCGATGGGCATGCCGCAGTTTATGCCGTCCAGCTTCCGTAAATGGGCGGTGGATTACGACGGCGACGGCCGCCGCGATATTTGGAACAACGTCGGCGATGTAGCCGCTTCGGTCGCCAACTACATGAAGCAGCACGGCTGGCAGACCGGCGGCAAAATGGTTGTGCCCGTCAGCCTGAACATCAATGCCCACCTGCAGGCGATTATTGACGAGAAAACCGCGCTCACCCGCACCGTAGCCGATTTCAAAGCCCTCGGCGTGGTACCGCAGGAGCCGGTGGCCGACCATGAAAAAGCCGTGCTGTACCGCTTGGAAACCAGCCCGGGCGTATATGAATACTATCTGGGTCTGAATAATTTCTATTCGGTTTGGCTGTACAACAACAGCCGCATGTATGCCACGGCGGTGCGCGACATCGCCAACGCAGTCGGCAGCACCAAGCTCTGATTGCATCCGCACCGCCTATAACAGGGCGGTGTTTTTTCAGACGGCTTTTGCGCGGCGGGCGCGGGGCGGCAAAAAATGCTAAAATGCCCGCCTGAGCCTGCCGCCGACCGGCAGGGCGTACAGGCCGTCTGAAAACGGCATATATTCCATCATCCACTTAGCGGAAAACATCATGGCCTATCAAGTTCTTGCACGAAAATGGCGTCCGAAAACCTTTGCCGATTTGGTCGGCCAAGAGCACGTCGTCAAAGCCCTGCGTAACGCGCTGGACGAAGGCCGCCTGCACCATGCTTATCTGCTGACCGGTACGCGCGGCGTGGGCAAAACCACCATCGCGCGGATTTTGGCCAAAAGCCTCAACTGCGAAAACGCCGACCACGGCGAGCCTTGCGGCGTGTGCGCGAGCTGCAGCCAAATCGATGCCGGGCGCTATGTGGATTTACTGGAAATCGATGCCGCCTCCAACACCGGTATCGACAACATCCGCGAAGTGTTGGAAAACGCCCAATACGCGCCGACCGCGGGCAAATACAAAGTCTATATCATCGACGAAGTGCACATGCTCTCCAAAAGCGCGTTCAACGCCATGCTCAAAACGCTGGAAGAACCGCCCGAGCACGTCAAATTCATCTTGGCCACCACCGATCCGCACAAAGTACCGATTACCGTATTGAGCCGCTGCCTGCAATTTGTGTTACGCAATATGACCACGCAGCAAGTGGCCGAACACCTCGCGCACGTACTCGACAGCGAGCAAGTACCGTACGAACCCGCCGCGCTGCAACTCTTGGGGCGCGCCGCCGCAGGCTCCATGCGCGATGCCCTGAGCCTGCTCGACCAAGCCATTGCCATGGGTTCGGGGCAGGTCGCCGAGCAGGACGTGCGCCAGATGATTGGTGCGGTGGACAAACAATATCTGTACGAGTTGCTGCAGGGCATCGTCGCGCAAGACGGCGAAGCCCTGCTGGGCAAAGCGCAGGAAATGGCCGCGCGCGCCATCGGCTTCGACAGCGCATTGAGCGAATTGGCCATGCTGCTGCAACGCCTGGCGCTGATACAGGCCGTGCCCACCTCGCTGGCCGCCGACGACCCCGAGCGCGACACCCTGCTGGCCTTGAGCCAAGCCTTGAGCGGCGAACAGATCCAGCTTTACTACCAATGCGCCGTACACGGTAAAAAAGACCTGAGCCTTGCGCCCGACGAATACGCAGGTTTTGTGATGACCCTGCTGCGGATGCTGGCCTTTGCCCCGCTGGCCGCCGCCGCCCACAGTACGGACGGCATCATCGAACACAGCCAGTTGCGCGATGCGGAAACGGCAGGTACGCCAAAAAAGCCGCAGACGCCGCCCACGCCGTCTGAAAAAAGCGCAGCCGGCAGCGCAGCAGAGCCAAGTGCCGCGCCAAATACTCAGACCTCCGCGCCGCAAACCGCAGCCGAACAGCCTGTTAGCAACAGTGAAACCGCATCATCCAAGCCGACCGACACCCCGCCGTGGGAAGAGACGCCGTCTGAATTATCCGCAGACAAGCCGCCGCGCGATATGCCCGCTCGCGCAACAGCCGCGCCGGAACCGGTTTCGCCTGCTGTAACGCAGGAAGCCGAACCCGCAGCCGAGGCCGCCGAAACACCTGTTGTGCCCGCCGCCCAAACCGCAGAGCCCGAGCAGCCCGCGCCGCAGCCCGCATATCAGGCGGAAACACCCGCCGCGCCCGAATATCCCGCGCCCGCTGCCGAACCCGCAGAGCAAGCCGACGACTATCCGCCGCCCTATCCCGACGAAGCGTATGGCTTTGAGCCGTATTCAGCCGATGAGGGCGGAGACGATTTGCCGCCGCCGCCCGATTTTGCCGCCGCCGCCCCTGAAGCGGAAGAAGACGAAGCAGACGATGACGCCGAAGACGACGCACCGCAGTTTGCCCCGCTGCCCGAATTCAAGCCGGAAAACTGGGCTGCACTGGTGCAGCGTTTCGCCAAAAAATTCAGCGCCGCGCAAATGCCCGCGCAGCACGCCGCCTGGGTGGGCTATGACGAAACACAGCACATTATGTATCTGGCACTGACGGAAGAAGCGCGCAAAACCACCAGAAAAGAGCGTTTGGACAAAATCCAAAGCACGCTGGCCGAAGCCTACGGCATCCCCCTGCGCCTGCAAACCCAGCCCTGGCAGGACGACGCCGGCTGGGAAACCCCCGAAATGCGCCGCAAACGCCTGCAGCTCGAAGGCCGCCAACGCGCGCAAGAGCTGCTGGAAGCCGACCCTGCCGCGCAGCAGATTTTGCAGATATTCGAAGCTGAATGGCTGCCCGATACTTTGGAATTGGCGGGGCAGCAGTGAGTGCGGTTACCGCAGAATAAATACGGCAGAACAAATCAGCCAAGCTAGAAAAGCCGTCTGAAAACATCGTTTTTCAGACGGCTTTTTGTTGCTTCAGATTATTTGTAGGACGGGCATCCCTGCCCGTCGCTCATTCATAGGAATGAGATTAAACC
>NZ_BCWL01000201.1 GCF_001592185.1 Bergeriella denitrificans NBRC 102155 | reverse complement strand
ATTTTGCTTTGATTTTTCAAAAGTTTGAGTGTTATACGGAACAGTACCGTCAAATACCGTTTTGCTCAAGATTGTGGATAAAATTTCGGGATATGGCCGTCTGAATAATGGCTTATTTTATTAAATCCTTTATTTTTCAATTAATTATTTAATAGATGCAGCTATGGATAACTTTGTGTATAAATTTTGGATAAATCCTCAGGCGCAATGCGCGGCTTCAGGATTGGCGGCGGTTTTGGCCGATTGGCGGTGCTCGTAGCGGCGCCATGCTTTTTCATGAAAATAAAAAGCAACGGTGTTGACCATGGGCTCGATTAAGGCCACGGCGCCGGATACGCCGATGCTGCCGGTAAGCAGGTAGGTGATGCCGAAAGCAACGCTGAAATGTAAAATGGCAAAAGTAAACGTTTTCAACATGGTATATTCTCCGTCATTCAGGCCGTCTGAAAATGCGGCTTGCTGCGATATATTGCTAATAATAATACTTCTCATTTATATAATCCAGTTGTTTGTTTCTATTTGATTTTAGATTTTTTAAATCAAATACCGTAATTAAGATAAAGGATATTTATGTCTGCATGGAAAATTGTGGTTTTAGACGGCGATACCCTGCCGGATCGGCCGTTTGCCTTGGATTTCGAGCATGAGTTGGTTTGGCACGGCCGCTCGGAAACCGCCGAAGTAGCGGAACGCATCCGCGATGCCGATGCGGTGGTGACCAATAAAGTGGTGGTGAATGCCGACGCCATTGCCGGCGCCCCGCGCCTGAAGCTGATTGCGGTCACGGCAACCGGCGTCAACAATGTGGATACGGCGGCTGCGGCGCAGGCGGGCGTGGCGGTGTGTAATGTGCGGGCGTACGGCAACGAATCGGTGGCCGAGCATGCGTTTATGCTGATGATTGCCCTGATGCGCAATCTGCCTGCCTATCAGCGGGACATCCGCGCGGGCTTGTGGCAAAAATCGCCTTTTTTCTGCAGCTTCGGCGCGCCGATGCGGGATTTGAACGGCAAAACGCTGGTGATTTTCGGGCGTGGTGGCATCGGCGAAACCCTGGCCGCGTATGCCCGCGCTTTTCATATGAAAGTCGTGTTCGGCGAACACAAAGGCGCGGCGCAGGTGCGCGAGGGCTATGTGGCATTTGAAGAAGCCTTGCGCCTGGCGGACGCATTGTCGCTGCATTGCCCGCTGACGGAGCAGACGGCCGGTATGATCGGCGCGGCGGAGTTGGCGCAGATGAAGCCCGATGCGGTGTTAATCAACTGCGGACGCGGCGGCCTGGTAGACGAGGCGGCTTTGCTCGATGCGCTGGAAAACGGGCGCATCGGCGGCGCGGGTTTGGACGTATTGAGCGTGGAGCCGCCGCGCAACGGCCATCCTCTGCTGGATGCGGATTTGCCCAATCTGATTATTACGCCGCATATGGCTTGGGGCAGCACGGAGGCGGTCAACCGCCTGTTTGACATCGTATTGGCCAACATCAACGCTTTTGCGGCCGGCAAGCCGCAAAACATCGTGGGCTGAGAGAGAAAGAGAAGCAGATGAACGTTTATTTTTTGGGCGGCGGCAATATGGCGGCCGCCATTGCCGGCGGCTTGGTCAAGCAAGGCGGCTACCGCGTGCATATTGCCAACCGGGGCGAGGAAAAGCGGGCGCGTTTGGCGCGTGAATTGGGCGTGGCAGTATCGGAAAAACTGCCGCCGCTGACCGCCGACGATGTGGTAATTTTGGCGGTGAAGCCGCAGGATATGCAGACGGCCTGCGCGGGCTTGGAAACCAACGGCGCATTGGTTTTATCGGTGGCGGCCGGTTTGTCGGCAGATACCTTGAGCCGCTATTTGGGCGGCACGCGCCGCATTGTCCGCATCATGCCGAATACGCCGAGCAGCATCGGTTTGGGCGTATCGGGGCTGTATGCCGCAGCGGGTGCCGACGAAGCCGACAGGCAAACGGCGGAACGCATCATGCAGGCGGTGGGCATCACCGTGTGGCTGGACGAGGAAGCGCAGATGCACGCGATTACCGGCATCAGCGGCAGCGGCCCGGCCTATGTGTTTTATCTGCTGAACGCGCTTAAATCCGCCGCGCTGGCGCAGGGTTTCGATGAAGAGCAGGCCCGCAGCCTGAGCCTGGCAACATTTAAGGGCGCGGTGGCGCTGGCAGAGCAGAGCGGCTCGGATTTCGGCGTATTGCAGCAAAACGTGACTTCCAAAGGCGGCACAACTTACGAAGCGATTGAAACCTTCAAAGCCCGCCAAGTCGGTGAAGCTATAGAAGCGGGCGTCGCCGCCTGCGTGGCGCGTTCGCAGGAAATGGCGCAGCAATACGGAGCTGTCTGAATATGCGCGGCGATTTACTGATACTGCTTTCAGACGGCCTGGCGATTTTGTGTCTGGCGCGTTTCCTGCTGCAATGGGCGGGCTTGGACAGCCGCCACCCGCTGGCCGCATTCTGCCGCCAAATCACCGGTTGGCTTGTTGCCCCTTTGGCCAGGCTGCTGCCGGCGGGCGGTAATAAAGAATGGGCCTGCATTTTGGCCGTTTTTTTGCTGTATTATGCGGTGTTTACCGTGATGGCGCTGCTGGCGCTGCCGGGCGGCTTCGGCACCAAAATCATCGCGGCCAACCTGATTTTAGCCGCTTTGGGGCTGCTGAAATCGGCGGCTTATGTGTTGCTGATCGGCTTGGTGATGCGCACGGTATCCAGCTTCAGCAACCCTTATTCGCCCCTGGCCGCCGCCCTGCAGCGCATATTCGGGCCGATGCTGCGCCCTTTCACCTTTTTGCGCGCCGGGCGTATGGATTTTTCCGCCGCCCTGCCCGCGCTGGTTTTGTGGCTGTGGCTGGCTTATTTTCTGCCGCGGCTTACCGTGGGGCTGAATCTGTGGTTGTTGCGTTAACGCATATTTCGATTACATAAGCGAAAATAAGTGCAAATAAGCGCATAAAGTGTAGGAGTGCTGAAAAAACGTGTTATGATTTCGGCTTTCTTGAGCTTAAATCTTGAGAAAACAATAATAACGGCAACTTTGTAGTATTGAAGCTGCCCGGCCGGGCCGGGCGGCCGTTCCCTATAACACAGAGTGAAAGAAACAATTATGGCAAAGCTGACAGAACAAGATATTTTGCAATGGAACGGACCGGAAGACGATTACATGAATGCGGACCATTTGGCTTTTTTCCGCGACTTGTTGGTGAAAATGCAGGAAGAATTGATTGAAAACGCCACCATGACCGCCGGCCATCTGCAAGAGCACGAATCGGCGCCCGACCCTGCCGACCGCGCCACCCAAGAGGAAGAATATGCTTTGGAACTGCGCACGCGCGACCGCGAGCGCAAGCTGCTGGCCAAAGTACAGGCCACCATCCGCCGCATCGACGAAGGCGATTACGGCTATTGCGACGATACCGGCGAGCCCATCGGCCTGAAACGCCTGCTCGCCCGCCCGACCGCCACGCTGTCGGTGGAAGCGCAAGAACGCCGCGAGCGGATGAAAAAACAGTTTGCCGATTAATCGGGCTGATAGAAAAGCCGTCTGAAAATAGGGATTTTCAGACGGCTTTTTCTGTTTCTATTCGGGTAATTTTAGGGTAGAGAATGTGTGTTCGGGATAAGGCAAACGGTTGAGCAATATAGTGTCCGTTGAAATATAGTAACGTGAGTTTGGGGTAGTAATTTGAATAATACTTGATA
>NZ_BCWL01000200.1 GCF_001592185.1 Bergeriella denitrificans NBRC 102155 | reverse complement strand
GCCAACGCCGTAGCAGGATTTAAGTTCTTCGACTATATATGTACAAACCCAATACCGGCAGCAGTCAGGCCGTCTGAAAAAATCAAAGGAGAAAGCTATGGAACTGACACTCAACGGCTCGACCCGTGTGTATTTCGTGGTGGGCGATCCGATTGCCCAAGTCAAGTCGCCCGAAGGCATGACCGCTGCGTTTCAGGCTGCGGGCATCAACGGCGTGTGCCTGCCCGCCCACGTTGCGCCCGACGATTTGGCGGACTGGGCGGCGGGTATCCGCAAAATGAAAAATGCAGACGGCCTGATGGTTACCGTGCCGCACAAAATCGCGTTTGCCGGATTGTGCGATGAGATTTCCGATACCGCCCGTTTTTTGAATACCGTCAACGTGGTGCGTTTTAGCGAAAACGGTTGGCACGGCGAGATGTTCGACGGTCGCGCCCAAGTGGAAGCGTTGCTGAAAAACGGCGCGGTGCTGCAAGGCAAAAAAGCCGTTCAGGCAGGCGCCGGCGGCGCGGGCACGGCGATTGCCCACGCGCTGGTGACGGCGGGCGTGTCCGAGTTGGCAATCGTGGAAACCGACGTGCAACGCCGCGACAGCCTGATTGAGCGTTTGAACAGCTTGGGCAGGGCGAAAGTGTATGCGGGTACGTCCGATCCGAGCGGCTTCGACATTGTGGTCAACGCCACGCCGTTGGGCATGAAAGCGGGCGATCCGCTGCCGTTTGACGGCGACAAGCTTACGGCGGAGATGTTTGTCGGCGATGTCGTAACCTATCCCGATACCGCATGGATAACCAAAGCCCGCGCCCAAGGCTGCCGCGTTTCGACCGGCTTGGATATGTATGCGGCGGTACGCGATTTGATGGCGGATTTCCTGCTGCAAAAGGCCGTCTGAAAACGCCCCGGCGCACCGTGCTGCGTTCCACACAGGAGAAACACATGAACACCACACAACAAGTCGATTTGCTCATCATCGGCGGCGGCGCGGCGGGTATGACGGCCGCGCTGACGGCCAAACTCGAAGGTTTGAATGTTTTATTGTGCGAAAAAGAGCCGTATGTCGGCGGAATCACCGCCACTTCCGGCGGCACGACCTGGGTGCCCGGCACGCATTTGAGCGTAAAAGCGGGCGTACCCGACACGGTGGAGGCCGCACGCGAATTTTTAAGCCATGTCTGCCAAGGCAAAAACGGCGAAGCATTGCGCGAGGCCTTTCTCGCTTCCGGCCCCGAGATGATTCGCGAGCTGGACGAAAAAACCGAAGTGAAATTTGTGGCGGCGCAGGCACATCCCGACTACATCGGCCCGCTGCCCGGCGAAGCCTACGGCGGCCGCGCGCTCGCACCGGCGGCCTTTGACGGCAAGCTCTTGGGAGAAGACTTCGACCGCGTCCGCCCGCCGCGCCGCGAATTTATGGGCTTGGGCGGCATGATGGTGAACCGCAACGAATTGGGCGCGCTGCTCAACCCCTTCCAATCGGCCGACAACTTTAAAACCACCCTGAACGTGGTGCTGCCTTATTTCAAAGACCGCCTGAAATACAAGCGCGGCACGCGGCTGGTGATGGGCAACGCCTTGGTCGGCCGCCTGTATTACAGCCTGAAAAACGCCGGCGTGCCGGTGTGGTTTGATTCGCCCCTGAAAGAATTAATCGTAGAAAACGGCAAGGTCGGCGGCGCGGTGATTCTGCAAAACGGCCGCGAAGTGCGCGTATCCGCCGCCAAAGGCGTGGTATTGGCCACCGGCGGTGCAGGTTGGAGCAAATCGCTGCGCGAACGCTTTTTCCCGCAAGGCACGCCGGATTCGTTTGCCCCGAAAAGCAACAGCGGCGACGGCATTGCCGCAGGCGAAGCACTCGGCGCGGCATTGGAAAACACCGACAGCCCCGCGCTCTGGTTTCCCACTTCGTTCAAACAAGAGCGCGACGGCTACCAAGCCATGTGGCCGCACATCATTCTCGACCGCGCCAAACCCGGCCTGTTGGCGGTAGCGTCCGACGGCAAACGCTTCGTCAACGAAAGCGACTCCTACCACGACTTTTCCACCGCCCAGCTGCAATACCACCGGCACACCCCCGCGCTGCCTGCCTATCTGATTGTAGACGAAGCCTTTATCCGCCGATACGGTTTGGGCTTCATCATGCCCGGCGGCAAAAGCCTGGGCAGCCATCTGGCGCGCAATTACCTGACCCGCGCCGACAATCTGGACGAATTGGCACGCCGTATCCAAGTGCCTGCCGACACGCTCAAAGCCACCGTTCAGCGTTACAACGAGCAGGCCGTGCGCGGCGAAGACAGCGATTTCGGACGCGGCACCAGCGCGATGAACCGCTTCAACGGCGACGCCGCCGTGCAGCCCAACCCCTGCCTGCGTCCGCTGGCGCAGCATGGCCCTTATTTCGCGCTGGCGGTGCGTCCTGCCGATTTGGCGGGCAGCGTCGGCCTGTCGTGCAATGAATACGGCCAAGTGTTGAAGGGCGACGGCAGCGCCATCGAAGGCCTGTTTGCCTGCGGCAACGATTTGGCCTCCATCTTCCGCGGCACCTATCCGGGTCCCGGTACCACCATCGGCCCGGGCATGGTGTTCGGCTGGCGGATTGCCAAGTTTGCGGCGGGAAAACTGCAAGGATAGAAACCAATGTTTCGTCTGGTTGGGAAAACGGATTATCCGCATAGATCAGGCGGCTGAGCGCAGCGGACGAAATGTCAACAGCCCTTAACCAAGCCGTCTGAAATTTCAGACGGCCTCACCGCAAAACAACAAACGCATTCATCAAGGAGAAAAACATGACACGCCAAATCGGTATTGCCCCTCTGAGCGTATTGGGTACGGAGCCTGTCGAATTTATCCGAGCCGCCGCAGCTGCCGGCTACGATTTCGTCGGCTTGCGCACGCGCCCCGTGACCGCTACGGAAAAAGATTTGAACCTGCTGCCCGGCAGCACCCGTCTGAAAGAAGTGTCAGCCGTATTGCAGGATACCGGTATGAAAGTCGCCGATACCGAATTTATCGGCATGGACGAACACTGTAACCGCGATTTCTGGCTGCCCATGCTTGAATCCGCCGCCGAACTCGGCGCAAAAAGCCTGACGTTCACCATCACCGACCCCGACTTGAGCCGCGCCACCGCCACCACGGCCAAGCTGGCCGAAGACGCGCGGCAGTTCAATCTCACCGTAACTTTGGAGCCGATTTCCTACCAAACCGTCAAACTGTTGCCCGAAGCGGTGGAAATTGCCAAGCAAACCGGCTGCAAAATCCTGTTTGACACCCTGCATTTCCACCGTGCCTTCGGCGAAACGGCGCACATTACCGCCGCCAAGCCGTATCTGGCCGATATGGTTCAACTGTGCGATGGCATTCTGGCCGACCGCGCCGACACCCGCGAAGGCTTGATTGAAGAATCCCGCAGCCTGCGCTATGTGCCGGGCGAGGGCGATTTCAAACTGGCCGAATGTGTAGCGCTGCTGCCTGAAACCATGCCCGTCAGCATTGAAGTGCCCAACCCCAAGTTCGCTGAGCTGGGCTTGCAAGGCTGGCTGGCGTATTTGAAACAGGCAACGGAGCAGGTTTTGGCGCGCGCAGATGCTTTGCGCGGATAAGTTTGAGCAGGCACACTATGCCCTGCAGCGTTGAAGCATAGAAAAAAGCCGTCTGAAAAATCATTTTTCAGACGGCTTTTTTGTCGGCTTGATTACTCAGTC
>NZ_BCWL01000199.1 GCF_001592185.1 Bergeriella denitrificans NBRC 102155 | reverse complement strand
CGACTATATAGTCGGAGAGCTGAATTTCTGCTACGGCGTTGGCTCACCTTGTATCAGAATTTCATTTCTCCGACTATACCGCCCCTGCCCGTTTTCAGACGGCTTCACCGCAGGCCGCGCCACTTTATCTAAAAATATTTCAAACACTTGCCGCCGAAAACATTAAAACCGCGCCGCAAGCCTTGACAATGCAGCAAGGTCTCCCTATAATACGCAGCTTATCGGGTCGTTAGCTCAGCTGGTAGAGCAGCGGACTTTTAATCCGTTGGTCGAAGGTTCGAATCCTTCACGACCCACCAGATATTCAAAAAAGCCTAAACAGATGTTTAGGCTTTTTTGTTGTCTTGAAAATTGATTGCCTGTGAATTGGATTTTGCCGCAGCAGGCGAGGCGCATCTTCAAGCCCGTGAGCAAAAAAGCCGTCTGTTTTCAGACGGCTTTTTTATGCTTTACGCCATGATTTTCTTGCCCAAAATCACAATATCCGCCGCTTCGCCCGCCAAGTCGCAAACCTGCGGCAGCCGGCCCCACTCTTGGAAACCGGCGTTGTAAAACAGGCGCAGGCTGGCGTGGTTGTGGGCGAAAATCACGGCCAACACATTGCGGATACCCAAGGCGGGGGCGCGTTCGAGCATATCATACAGCAGGATTTTACCCACACCCACGCCGCGCATATCGCGGCGCACGTAAATGCTGATTTCCGCACTGATATGGTAGGCCTCGCGCGGGTAATAGTCGCTGAAGCTGCCCCAGCCCAAAATCTCACCGCCATCATTTTTCAACACCAGCAGCGGCCGCTAGCCGCCGTGCGCGTCAAACCACACCTGCCGCTCGGCCACGCTGACGGGCGACAGGTCGGCGGTGGATTGGCGCGTGGCCACCGTGCTGTTGTAAATCTCGACAATGGCGGGCAAATCCTGCTGCCGCGCTTCGGAAATGGTGTATTGCATTTTCAGACGGCCTTTCAGAGCGGTATCATGCCGATGCAGCTTAATCACATCAGATACGGTCGTTATAAAACAAGGCGATGAGCGGCGGACACGCAACCGGGCATCACTCTGCCCGTACAGTTTAACCACCAACCCGCCGCCTGCCGCCGCCCGAGCATTCGGGCAGACGGCGCGTGATTATTGAATCAGCTTCGATACGGTTTTAAACGCGGGATGCTTGGCATCGGCCAACAGCTGAAACAGCACGCTTTCGCTGTTGCTGACCACCGCGCCGGCATCGCGCATCTGCTGCAGGGCGTTGGCTTTGTTGTCGGGGCTGCGCGAGGTGGTGCAGTCATACGGCACATAAACCGCCAGCCCTTTGGCGCGCAAATCCAATACCGTCTGCAGCATACACACATGGGCTTCTGCGCCGAGCAGCACTACATTGCGGATATTTTTCTCCGTCAATACGGCTTCTACTTCGTCAATCAGCGCCGAAAAGCGCGTTTTTTCAAATACCGGCACACCGTCCAGCAAAAGCTGCACGGCCGGGGTGGTTTTGCCCAAGCCTTTCGGATACTGCTCGGTCGCCACTACCGCCACTTCCAGCGCCTGCAAGCCTTGCAGCACGATGCGGCTGCGTTCGACCATTTTATCGGCTTCATGCAGCGCGGGCAGCAGCCGCTCCTGAATATCGACAACGATACACAAAGTATTTTCGGGTTTCATTTTTCTCTCCTCTCAAAAAACGCCTAAGCGTCGGGCAGCCGCAACATCCACACGGCCACGGCGGCGCACAGCAGCGATGCGGCGGCGGGAATGTGCCACGGCTGCACCTGCCAAAACAGCAGGCCGCACGATACGGTCATCATGCCCACGGCCAGAAATTTGGCGCGGCGCGGAACGGCGCGTTTCTGCTGCCAATTCCGCACCATCGGGCCGAAATACGGGTGGCAGAGCAGCCAATGATGGAAACGCGGCGATGCTTTCGCCCAGCAGGACGCGGCCAGCAAGACAAAAGGCGTGGTTGGCAACAGCGGCTGAAAGATGCCGATGATGCCCAAGGCCAGCGCCAGCGCGCCGCAGCACCAGAAAAACCACCTTACCAGCATACGCCGCTAGTCCGTATGCTGATGAAACGGGCAGCGCGGTATGTCCAGCTTGTCCCAACCTTCCTTGCCCATTTCTTCCAAGAGCGCAATGTTGCGCCCGAAAATGGCCGATGCGTCGGGAAAGGCTTCCGCAGCTTTGGCGATGCTGTCTTCCCGTATCAGATGCAGCGTCGGATAGGGGCTGCGGTTGGTATAGTTGCCGATGTCGTCGGCGTCCGTGTCTTCAAACTGAAAATCGGGGTGGAAAGGCGCAATCTGCACCACGCCTTCCAAATCATTATCGGCCACTGCGCCGTCGGCCAAATCCAGCATATCGTTGAACTGCAAAAAGTCGCCGAACAATGCCGGATGCACCAGCAAAGTCGTTTCCAGCTCTTCCGCCGGCGTTTCGCCCAATAATTGCAGCTCGCGGTCGAGGTCTTCCAAAAAGCCGTCGAGATGGCGGGCTTCGCTTACGGCAATCCGCACCCGGTTTTTCGCATACGGCGCTTTGGCAAACGGGCAGAGATTAAGACCGATAACGGCTTTTTCCAGCCACATGCGGGTATGCGCGGCAACGGTGTCTTTATCCGGAATATTCATAATGTCTCTATCGGGTCGGTTTTCGCGCCCGTGTGGCGGGCAGGCTGCGGCGCGGCAAATTGTTTTGTCAGGCCGTCTGAAAACGGGCGTTTGGGGCAATCGCGTTGCCGTCTGAATATTGCGTATTTTTCAGACGGCCTGCGCGGACGGATTTAACGCTTTACGCCGCTTAAACGCGCCCAACCTTCTTCGATTTGCGCCGGCTCGATGTCGAACCATTGGCCGTAGATTTCGCTCAATTCTTCAACTTGCTCGTCCAGCAGCCCCGACAAGACGATGCGGCCGCCCTGTTTGGTGCGCGCGGCCAGCATTTCGCCGAGCATACGCAGCGGGTTGGCGAGGATGTTGGCTACCACAACATCAAACTGTCCCGCAGGCAGGCCGTCGGGCAGGAAGAAGCGGGCTTGGACATTGTTTTGCGCGGCATTATCGTTGCTGGCGCGGATGGCTTGTTCGTCAATGTCCACGCCGGTGGCGGAACCTGCGCCGAGTTTGAGTGCGGCAATGGCTAAAATGCCGGAGCCGCAGCCGTAATCGAGCACGCTCTCGCCGCCTTTCAGTTCGCTGTCGAGCCATTGCAGGCACAGGCGGGTGGTCGGGTGGCTGCCGGTGCCGAAGGCCAGGCCGGGGTCGAGTTGCAGGTTGACTGCGTTTCCGTCGGGCGCATCGTGCCACGACGGGGTAATCCACAGGCGGTCGGAAATCTGAATCGGGTCGAACTGCGCTTGCGTGAGGCGTACCCAGTCCTGCTCGGGCAGAATTTCGGTTTCAAAACCGATGCCGCCCAAGCCGCATTCGGCGGCGGCGCGGTTGATGACGGCGGCTGCGTCGTCGTGTTCGCCGAATAAGGCGATGACTTTGCTTTGCTGCCAAATCTGCTCCGTCGGCATGCCCGGCTCGCCGAAGATGGCTTGCTCGTTTTCTGTGCCGGCATAAGCGTCTTCGATGGCGGCGGACAGTGCGCCGTGTTCCATCAGGGCGTCGGCAAGGCGTTCGGCAACGGCGTCGTTTACGGCAATGGTGGTTTGTTGGTAAGACATGATGGGTTTTCTTTCTGGGTGGCCGTCTGAATATTCAACGGGGAAGTCAGGCGTGCCGGATATATCGTGAGTGAAAATATAGTCG
>NZ_BCWL01000198.1 GCF_001592185.1 Bergeriella denitrificans NBRC 102155 | reverse complement strand
GCCAACGCCGTAGCAGAAATTACCCTCCGACTATATTTTCAGACGGCCTTTTTCCGTTCAAATACACCTATGGATTCCACATGCGCGGTTTGGGCAAACATATTCATCACGCCGGCGGCTTTAAATACATAGCCTTTTGCCACCAACACCTGTGCATCGCGGGCAAAGGTGGCCGGATTGCACGACACATATACAATCCGCTGCGGCAGATACGGCTCATGCAAAGCCTGCACCACGGCATACGCCCCGCTGCGCGGCGGGTCGAGCAGCATTTTATCGAAACGCCCCCACGATGCGACAACCGCTTCATCGGTATCAAACAAATCGGCGGCAAAAAAAGCGGTCTGTGCTTCGCAGCCGTTGCTCCGTGCATTGTCCTTCGCACGCGCTACCAAGGCGGCAGAGCCTTCGATGCCGACCACTTCCGCCCCGCTTTTGGCCAGCGGCAGGCTGAAATTGCCCAAGCCGCAGAATAAATCGGCCACCCGCTCGCCGGGTTTCGCGTCCAGCAGGCGCAGCGCTCTGCCGACCATCAGCGCATTGGTTGCGGCATTGATTTGCGTGAAGTCGCCGGGGCGGTAAGGCATTTCGATGCCGAACTCGGGCAGCGCGTAAGCCAAATCCGGCGCGTGTTCGGGATAAAACGCCTGCGCGGTATCCCGCCCGCACTGCAGCCAAAGCTGCCGCGCCGCGCCGCCCTGCGTCCAATCTTTATCCAGCCAAGCCCGCAGGCGTTGCAGATTGTTTTCAGACGGCATCTTGCGCCAGCCCAAGTTGGCGACGCTCAGCTTTTCGCTGCGGTAAAACTCGACAAATTCCGCCCAATCGCCGCCGTCTGCCATCTGCTGCAACACCTGTTTTAAAGAAGGCAGCGCGGCCGATATATGACGCGGCAAAATCAGGCAGGATTCGATGTCCACCACATCATGGCTTTTCTGCGCCTGAAAACCCAATTTCAGACGGCCGTCTTTCCCCCGCGCCACGCGCAGGCGCGCCCTGTCGCGATAATGCCACGGTGTGCCGTAGATGGGCGGCAGAATCTGCTGCGGGCGGACTTTGCCGATACGCGCCAGCTGCTCTTCCATAATCCGCTGTTTATACGCCACCTGCGCTTCGGGCCGGGCGTGTTGCAGCACGCAGCCACCGCAGCGGCCGAAATGGCGGCACAGCGGCGTAACGCGTTCGCCCGCAGGCTGCAGGATGCGTACCGCTTCGGCTTCGTCAAACTGCTTCTTGCTTTTCGTCACCCGAAACGCCGCTTTTTCAGACGGCAGCGCGCCTTTGACAAATACCGTTTTGCCGCCGATACGCGCCACGCCGCGTCCTTCGTAATCCAAAGAAAAAATATCCGCCGCGATACCGCCCGGCTGCCCGTGTTGTTTATCCATCATCTTCCATTTGAAACTGGCGCGGCGCTTTGCCGCCGAAATATATCGTTGTTGCGTTAAATTGAAACAAGAGACTGCAATGCCGTATCAATCTCATGCAACGACTGTATATTTTCGCACAAATTTCCGATGATTAAGGTATGATAGACGGTACTTTTTTCCATTACCGTCAGAGCAGGCGGTTTGCGCCGCAGCATGATGCTGCCGGTCTTGCGCCGCACTGCTCCGAATTTATTTGCCAAACAGACCACAAACCATGAAAAAAACCCTTTTCAGCCTGCTGATGCTCGGCCTGAGCGCCGCTGCTTCAGCCAACACGCCTCTGCCCGACATATCGCCCGTATCGCAAGGCCAGCACGTTGTGATTAATATTCCGCAGCAACGCCTGTTTCTCTATACCGACGGCAAGCTCACCAAAGCCTATCCCGTTGCCGTGGGCAAAGCCGCCACGCAAACCAATCTGGGTGAGCACAAAATCGGCGTCAAAGCCTACAATCCGACCTGGCACATTCCCAAGTCCATCCAAAAAGAGCGCGGCGACGGCGTAAAAACCATTCCGCCCGGCCCGAAAAATCCGCTCGGCCCGGTATTCGTCCGCCTCGGCGATCCCAAGCTGGGCTTGGGCATCCACGGCACCAACGCCCCGAGCAGCGTGCCCGGCGTGCGCAGCCACGGCTGTGTACGTATGAAGTCGCCCGATGCTTTGGAATTTGCCAAAACCATCAGCACCGGCTCGCCCGCTTCAGTGATTTACCAAATGGCTTCGCTCAACGAAGATGCCAATAAAAACCTGTGGCTGGCCGCTTACCGCGACCCCTACAAAAAGAAAAACCTCGATACCGCCGCGCTGCGTAAAAGCATTGCCGCCTGGGCCAAAGCCAACGGCAAAACCATCAATGCCAAGCGCGTCGATGCGATTTTGAAAAACGCCACCGGCGCCGCCAACTGCCTGACCTGTGCACCCAAAGTCAAGATGAAAGGCCCGCTCAAATCGCTGGCCTGGACTTCGGGCAGCGCCGCATACAGCAAGCCGAAAGCCGCGCCTAAACCGGTGCCGGTTCAAAACGATACCCTGCCCGACGGCTCTGCGGTAGAAGTCGATGCTTCAGATACACCCGACATCCCGGCCGTATCCCTGCCGCGCATCCCCGTACCCGCCGCACCTGCTGCTCCGACACAGGACGGAGAATCGGTAGAATTGCTGTTTTAATGTTTCAGGCCGTCTGAATATGCCGCCAACCGGCTTTTTCAGACGGCCTGTTTTCCCTAATCCGCCCCACGGAGTTGCTCCATGACCCAACCCATCAAAATCGGTATCGTCGGCGCGACCGGCTATACCGGCGTCGAACTGTTGCGCTTACTGGCCGCCCATCCCAATGCGGAAGTTACCGCCGTCACCAGCCGCAGCGAAGCGGGTACGGCGCTGGCCGACTATTTCCCCAGCCTGCGCGGCGTATATGATTTGGTGTTCCAAACGCCCGACGAAGCCGCGCTCGAACGCTGCGACCTCGTCTTTTTCGCCACCCCCAACGGCGTGGCCATGAAAGAAGCTCCGCAACTTTTGGCTCAAGGCGTGCGAATCGTCGATTTATCGGCCGACTTCCGCCTGCAGGATCTGGCCGCATGGGAACAATGGTACGGCATGAGCCACGCCTGCCCCGATGTCGTCGCGCAAGCCGTTTACGGTCTCAGCGAAATGAACCGCGATGCCATCGCTGCCGCGCAAATTGTCGCCAACCCCGGCTGCTACCCGACCTGCGTTTCCCTGCCGCTGCTGCCGCTGCTGCGCGCAGGCCGTCTGAAAACGGGCATGCCGCTGATTGCCGACTGCAAATCGGGCGTATCCGGCGCAGGGCGCAAAGCCGCCGTCGGCTCGCTGCTGTGCGAAGCCGGCGACAACTTCAAAGCCTACGGCATCGGCGGCCACCGTCATCTGCCCGAAATCCGCCAAACCCTTGCCGCCCTGCAGGAAGGCGTTGCCCCCGGCTTCGTCTTCGTCCCCCATCTCACGCCGATGATTCGCGGCATGCACGCCACCCTCTACCTGCACCTGACCGACGGCTGCCCGCCCGACGAAATCCTGCGCGACTTCTACCGCGACAGCCCTTTCGTCGATGTAATGAACCCCGGCAGCACACCCGAAACCCGCAGCGTGCGCGGCGCCAACCTTTGCCGCATCAGCATCCAGAAAGCGGCCGGGCACGACGATGTATGGGTGGTCTTATCCGTCATCGACAACCTGGTCAAAGGCGCTGCCGGCCAAGCAGTACAAAACATGAACATCATGTTCGGCCTGCCCGAAAACACCGGGCTGCAAAACGTTCCGCTGCTGCCTTAACCGCATTCCGCCGCAGCCCGACAATCCATCTATAGTCATTTAAATAAGAATGG
>NZ_BCWL01000197.1 GCF_001592185.1 Bergeriella denitrificans NBRC 102155 | reverse complement strand
TAAAAAACGGGAAACGCCGCCAATCTTTCCACAGAGCCCAGGAAGAGCGAACCCTATTATGAACAAACCGATCCGCGCCATGTTTGCCGCCGCCGCCCTCGCATTGCTGTTCGGCTGCGGCACGCCCAAACGCCCGAACGCCGAAATCAACCGCCTGCGCGCCGCAGCTCCGCCCGACATGATGAGCCTGCCCAATCCGGTTCGAGGACAGAGCTTCCAAGATACCTGGCAGGCAGCCCGCAGCGGCGGACGCAGACACGAAGGCGTAGATATTTTTGCCAAGAAAGGCACGGCAGTACGAAGCACCACCGACGGTATCGTGACCAAAATCGGCCGCAATCGCTTGGGCGGCAAAATCATCGGCATCCAAGGTGCGGGCGCATGGCATTATTATGCACACCTCAACAGCCGCAGCGTAGATTTGTATGACCGTGTGAAGGCCGGACAAAAAATCGGCACGGTCGGCAACAGCGGCAACGCCAAGACAACCGCCCCGCATCTGCACTACGGCATTTACCCGACCCACGGCGGCGCGGTCAATCCTTATCCGCTGATTGACCAGAGCCGGTAGGGTAGGTGTTTCGCCGAAGCCCGAAAAAAGATTGGAACGCTGCGGGCCGTCTGAAAAAAGAGTATATGATGAATATGCGGAAACTGGTTAAAATCAGCAATTTAATCGCCTTAGCCGCCGTAGCCTGTTTAAGCTATTGGGTGTTTGCCTTTATTTTGGCGACCGTGTTCGGCTTGAAGGTGTTCCGTGAAAACCTGAGCGAGATGTTCGTATTCAGCATCTTCGGCATTATCGCCGTGATGGCAGGCGCATTGATTGTCAACATCATGCTGAACCTGACGCGGATTGCCGAACGTGATGACAAGTGCGAAGCCGTGAAGCCGCAGCGGCCGATGAAAAAATGGCTGTATGCGGCATTGGCCGTGTTTCCGCTGTTGGCGGCGCTGCTGTTTGGCGGCAACTATCTGACGGTACAGAAAAAACAGCAGATTTTGATGAAATCGGCAGCCAGAGTGCAAAGCGAATATGGCAGCCAAGCGGCCAAAATCGCCGACTACCGCTTTGATTTGGCCTATCTGAAGCAGACCTCAGCCGATTTGGAGTTGATGGAAAAACGCGATTCGGCGTTTCGCTCGGTCAGCGTGATTGTGCCCGACACCATCGGCGGGGCATCCGTTTATCTGGCTTTCCACAGCAATGCCGCAGCACACATTCCCGATGATGTCACAACCGGCACCGCCGCAGCCGACAGCATCGCCTACCGCCATGACGGCAAAAACCGCAGCATCCGCAAGGCCGAATACATTTACCAGGCCGGTTTGCACGAGCGCGAATATCTCGACAGCGTATTCGGCAGTAATCTTGATACGTCGCGCTTCGAATCGCACGACGGCAATTACACGCTGTTTTATCCGTATCGGCAAAACGGCCGAACCGTCGCCGTATTCCGCTTTGCCGATTACCAGCCTTACGGTAAATTCGGCAGTTGATGATGGAACACCAAAGAAAATGATGAAACCCCTAGACCTCGCCTTTATCTGCCAAGCCCTCAACCTGCCCGTGCCGTCTGAAAACAGGGCGGTCAACCGCATCGTCACCGACAGCCGCGATATTCAGGCAGGCGATGTGTTTTTTGCCTTGGCGGGCGAAAACCACGACGCGCACGATTATGTGGCGGACGTGTCGGCCAAGGGCGCAGCGGCGGCAGTCGTGTCGCGCGAAGACTGCGCGGGTTTGGCGGGTGCGCTGAAAGTAGAAGATACGCTCGCCGCGCTGCAAACGCTGGCGGCGGCGTGGCGGGATAATGTGAACCCGTTTGTATTCGGCATTACCGGCTCCAGCGGCAAAACCACGGTCAAAGAAATGCTGGCCGCCGTGCTGCGCCATGCGTTCGGCCAAGAAGCGGTATTGGCGACGGCGGGCAATTTCAACAACCACATCGGCCTGCCGCTGACCCTGTTGAAACTAAACGAAAAACACCGCTACGCCGTGATTGAAATGGGCATGAACCATTTCGGCGAACTCGCGCTGCTGACCCGCATCGCCAAGCCCGATACCGCATTGGTCAACAACGCCTTGCGCGCCCATGTCGGCTGCGGCTTCGACGGCGTGGGCGATATTGCCAAAGCCAAAAGCGAAATTTACGAAGGCCTGTCTTCAGACGGCCTGGCCTGGCTGCCCGCCGAAGACGCGAATATCGACATCTTTAAAGCCGCCACAGGCCGTCTGAAAACGCAAACTTTCGGTGCGGAAAGCGGCGATGTTCATGCCGAAAACATCGTCTTAAAGCCCTTGTCCTGTACATTCGATTTGGTGTGCGGCGGGGAACGCGCGGCCGTGGTGCTGCCCGTACCCGGCCGCCATAATGTGGCCAACGCCTGCGCCGCCGCTGCTCTGGCAAGCGCCGCCGGATTGAGCTTGGCGCAGATTTCAGACGGCCTCAAAGATTTCAGCAACATCAAAGGCCGTCTGCAAATCAAACCGGGCATTAAAGGCGCAACGATTATCGACGACACCTACAACGCCAACCCCGACAGCATGAAAGCCGCCCTCGATGTATTGGCCGCGCTGCCTGCCCCGCGCGTGTTTGTGATGGGCGATATGGGCGAGCTGGGCGAAACGGAAGCCGCCGCCATGCACGCGGAAGTCGGCGCATATGCGCGCGCTAAAGGCATCGAGTTTGCCTATTTTGTCGGCGACGACAGCGTGGAAGCAGCGGAAACGTTCGGCGCGGCCGGCTTGTGGTTTGCCGCCAAAGACCCGCTGATACAAGTGATGAGCCACGACTTGCCCGAAGGCGCAAACGTTTTGGTAAAAGGCTCGCGCTTTATGAAAATGGAAGAAGTGGTCGAAGCCCTGCTGGCGCAGTAAGGCCGTCTGAAAACGGCAGCCATCCACTCCGACGGGGCTGTATTAAGGAAAAAGACATGAAAAACTGGCTTTTGATACCGGTCGGCATGAGTTTGTGCACCCTTGCCGCCGCGCAAACGCCGCAGCAAATCATACAGAAATATTATCCGCGCTATCTGCAAAGCCATCAGTGTTTGATCGGCACCGATCAAGACGGGCAGACTGCTTATTGCATGAAGCAGAAAGCGCGCGAAATCCGCGAAACGGCTCAAGGGAAATTCATGTATGTGCTGATGGCCGGCGACTATATCGATTTGGCTTACCCCGACGAAGAGGGCGCACACGCAGCTTCGGGATTGGCCGGTATGTTTGTGCTGAAGCAGGCCGGGGCGAACGGCTGGACATTAGCGGCCGCGCTGCCGAAAGTGCTTATCGGCTCTTGGGGCAAAGCACCCGAAAAATGGACATTTCATGAGTTCGGTCAAGATCGCTGGGGCTTTTTAACCGAGAGCGGCTACACGAACCAAGGCGTTACCGAGACGCGCTATACCATGCTCCATCACGACGGAAACCGCAGAGTTAAAGAGAGCAGCATCGCTTCCGGATCGGACAACAGCGGCTATTACGGAGATTGTATCGATCAGCCCAGCGCCCGCGAGCGCGTGGAGTGTGAGCGAAACAGCACCTCGCTCGAAGCCGGTATTAAAATCGACCGTAAAAGCGCAGCAAGCAGCGGCTTTTATCCGCTGATACTGACCGTATCGGGGCATCGCGGCATTAAAAAATACCGCAATCAGGCATACCGCATACCGTTTAATGCCCGACAGCAGAAATACATTGCGCCGAAAAATTATCCGCTCTTCTGAGTATCGGATTTTCAGACGGCTTTTACCAAACACACGATAGTCGAAGAAAATAAGAATGAGA
>NZ_BCWL01000196.1 GCF_001592185.1 Bergeriella denitrificans NBRC 102155 | reverse complement strand
ATATGAAACCCTGCGGATGATGCGGCCAATGTAATTTTCAGACGGCCTACGGCGGCGCAGGCAGTTTAATTCGGCGCGCATCCGTTATATAATCATGCCGTCTGAAATCTGCGGGAGCGCACCGTGTCCGATCTACCCCGCCGCCAGGCTACCCCCCCCCCCGAAATATGACAAACGCAATATTTTATCCGTCGGCTGGCGCATCTTCCGCAATTTTGTCCTGCTGACGGCATACGGCCTGCTGACGCTGGGCTGCTATTTTGCTTTGTACCGCCATTTAGAATAAAACGCTGCGGCCTTTGCCGCCGTATCACGCTTCACGTTTGCGAGTATATGATGACCGAGCCTACCGACAACCGCCCGCCCGTCCAACTGGAAGACGAGCGCAAAAATCCTGTTTTCCGCTTCGGCCAAGCCGTTGCCGGATTTATGCTGGTCGTTTGGGCCGGCGTGCTGGCTTTGGTGTTTTTCCTGGTATTCCGCTTCTGGTTGAGCTGATTACTAAGCCACACAGGCCAAACCTCTTATCAAAAGCCGAACGACACGGCGATAAACCTTTTTTGCAAACATTCAGGCCGTCTGAGACTGCCGCCCCTGCTTTGGGGCCTGCGTTTTCAGACGGCCTGAATGTTTGTCAAAATATTTAAAATCCCCTAGCCGTCATTAGCTGCGCGGGGGAAGCGAAGCGGACTTGCGCAGCTAATGACGTCGCTTATTTCAGTTTTTTTGCAAAGGTCTTGACCTGTGCATGTTTTCCGCCTGCGCTTAAATATGGTGCACAATCAGCTTTTTGCCCCCGTAGTCCAATACATCGGTATCCATATCAAACAAATCTTTGATGTTTGCCGCCGTAAACACTTCCTCCGGCTTGCCCGTCAGCGCGACCTGCCCGTTTTTCATGGCGACCACGAAATCCGCATAAGCCGCGGCTTGGTTGATGTCGTGCAATACCACGACGGTGGTGCGCTTGTGCTCGTCGGTCAGGCGGCGCAGAAGCTGCATCAGGGCGCGGGCGTGGTACATGTCGAGGTTGTTCAGCGGCTCGTCGAGCAGCACATAATCCGTGCTCTGGCAAAACACCATGGCAATCATCGCCCGCTGCCGCTGCCCGCCGGAAAGCTCGGTCAGGTAACGCCCTGCGAAGCCGTCGAGATGAAACTCGTGCAGTGCGTTTTCGACAATTTCCCCGTCTTTTTCAGACGGCCTGCCCTGATGGTAGGGATAGCGTCCGAACATCAGCAAATCGCGCACGGTAATGCGGCTCATAATGCTGTTTTCCTGGGTCAGAATCGACAGGGTTTTCGCCAATTCCGCGCTGGGCGTGGCGGTAATATCGCGCCCGCCGTAAGCGATGCTGCCCTGTTTCAAAGGCTGAAGGCGCGCCATAAACGAGAGCAGCGTGGATTTGCCCGCGCCGTTGGGGCCGATCAGCGCGGTAATCCCGCCCTGCGGAATATCGAGGCTGACATCGTTGAGGATAAGCTGGTTGCCGATGGTATGGCTGACGTTGCGGATTTTAATCATGGTTGGAAATCATATCGGGCGGGTTGTGTCCGCCGTTTTATTGAAAAGTTGGGATGTTTCTGCTTTTTCAGACGGCCTTAACGTTTCTTCCTCAGCACCAGCCATAAAAACACCAACCCGCCGGCGAATTCGACCACGACGCTCAAGACGGCTTTCATGCCCAGTAAATGCTCGAACACGGTTTGGCCGCCGACCAGCAGAATACCGGCCACGCAAAAGGCCATCGGCAGGCGGTGGCTGTGTTTCATGGTCGGGCTGAAATGGTTGGCCAGCGCCGCCACCAAGAGGCCGAAAAAGCTGACCGGGCCGACAACGGCGGTGGACGTGGCAACCAGTGCGGCAATCCACAGCAAAATCCATAAGGTATTGCGCTGATAGTGGATACCCAGATTAACGGCCTGGTCGCGGCCGAGCAGATACACATCCAAGCGGTGGCGTTCGCGCCAGATAAACACCGCACTCGCCAGCAAGACGATTGCGCCGATGCCGAGCAGGTTTTGGCTGACGGTATTGAACGATGCAAAGGTATTCGCCTGCGCCACGGCAAATTCTTCGGGGTCGATCATGCGCTGGAGCAGCGAGGCGAGGCTGCGGAACAAAATCCCGAAAATCACGCCGATTAAAATCATCCGCGCCAAATCGCGCCCGCCCTGCTTCATCAGCGTGGCAAACAAGAGCAGCGAGCCGCCCATCATCACCGCCAGTTCCAAACCGAATTTCCCCATCAGCGGCAAAGCGGTATAACCTATGCCGCCGAGCAGGAATACCAACAGTGTCTGCAGGAAAATATACAGCGAATCAAAACCCAAAATCGACGGCGTCAGAATCGGATTATTGGTCAGCGTTTGAAACAGCAGGGTCGATACGCCCACCGCATACGCCACCAGCAGCAAAGCAGCGAGTTTGGTCAGCCGCAGCGGCAGCACGAAATCCCAATTACCGCCCGCGTTTAAAGTCAGAAACAGGGCGCAGCAGGCCGAAAGCAGCGCGAAAGCCAGCCATAAAGCCCGCGGGCTGCCCTGCAAAAAGCCAATGTGTTTTTCAGACGGCATGGGCAGGTTTCCTCAACAACATCCACAAGAATAATGCCGTGCCCAATACGCCGAACACCACCGACACCGGAATTTCAAACGGGAACACCACCAAGCGTCCGATGATGTCGCACAGCAGCACCATCGACGCGCCGAGCAGCGCCACCGCAGGCAGGCTCTGACGCAACTTGTCGCCCATCATGCGGCTGATAATGTTCGGCACCACCAGGCCGATAAACGGAATATTGCCGACCGTCACCACCACCAGCGAAGTAATCAGCGCCACAATAATCAAACCCGCCCACAAAATCACATCGCGGTTCAGGCCTAAGTTGACCGCCACCGTTTCGCCCAGCCCCACAATCGTCAGCTGGTCGGCAATCAGATAAGCGGCCAGCGCCAAAATACCGGTGAGCCACAACAACTCATAGCGCCCCATCAACACTCCGGAAAAATCCCCCTGCTGCCACACGCCCAGCATTTGCAGCATTTCCGTTTCATACGCAATAAACGTCGCCACCGCCTCGATGACGCCGCCGAAAATAATCCCCACCAGCGGCACCATCAGCTGCGCCGTCGGCGGCAGACGGCGGATCAGCGCCATAAACACCAGCATACCCGCCATGGCCGCCATAGCTGCCGCCGACATTTTCGTCATCAGCGCGGCAGAAGGCGCAAACAAGGCCATCAGCAGCAGCCCCAAAGCCGCGCTCTGGCTCGCCCCCACCATCGACGGCTCGACAAAACGGTTGCGCATCAAAATCTGCATAATCATCCCCGCCACCGCCATCGACGCACCCGTCAGCACCAGCGCCAGCGTGCGCGGCAGACGGCTGACCAACATCAGCTGCGTGCTGTCGGACATGTCGAACAGCTCGCGCCAATTAAAGCTCGCCACACCCACCGACAGGCTGGCCGCACACAATACGGCCAACACCGTCAGGTTGGTCAAATTAAGGGAAAGGGGCTTGGTATTCATGTCTTTCGGAAAAATAAAGCGTTTTCAGACGGCCTGTAAGCCTGCTTATAGCGGCAAACCGGCCTGAGCCGCACCTGAAAACTGATGCAGACATGCCTCGAAAACGAAAATAATTATCATAATTTATTCTATATTAATATGCAAGGCTTTCTGCTGTCGGAGATGGCGTGAAATTCCTAAAAAATCAAAATGGGTAGACTGAGAAACCAAACATATAGGGCGGTTTTAAAATACCTGACTTTCAATATGACATACCACATACAGT
>NZ_BCWL01000195.1 GCF_001592185.1 Bergeriella denitrificans NBRC 102155 | reverse complement strand
GGAGCTTTCAGCGATTTTTATCATCCCAAATGTCTATTAGTCCTTATTTTCCTTTAACTTTAGAATGGAAGACCAAGCCGCATATGCGCAAATTCAGACGGCAATGGTAGGTCGGGCACTTTTGCCCGACATCGTCAAACTTATCCAAAACTTCCGAAAATACACATATCGTCGGGCAAAAGTGCCCGACCTACGGCGATTTATCATCGAATAACACAGAATGGGACAAAGCAGCAAGCGGCAGACGGCACACATCAAAAGCCGTCTGAAAACCGCCCTGCTTCAGCCCCCGTCCGTCTGCCAGCCCGCCGCGCGCACGCTCTCGAGCGCACGCTTGACCGCCGTGCGCTTGATGCTGTCTTCCCGCCAAAAGGCCGACACCGAGCCCAAGACCGGCAGCGGCAGGTCCAATACGGCAATCAGCCCGAAATGCTGCCAGCGACGGGCGGTGCGGGACGATGCCACGCTGATGAAATCGGTTTGCGCCAGCAGATTGAGGTTGAAATTGGCGGAATTGCTTTCGATGTGGTCTTCGGGCAGGCTTTTCTGCGCCTGCAGCAGCACGGTTTCCAATTCCTGCCGGATCGGCGTGCCGGGCGGCCACACCAGCCAGCGGTAGCGGTAGAGCTGCGCCCATTCCAGCCTGCCCGCGCGCGCCAACGGATGCCCGGGGCCGGAAATAAAATGCAGCGGCTCCATGTAGATGGTTTCGTGTCGGATGCCCTCCGGCAGCAGGCGGCGGGCGGAGCGGCCGATAACAATATCCAAACGCCCCTGCGCCAGCTGCTCCAGCAGCGTATCCATCGTACCTTCGGTAACGCTGATGCGGCATTGCGGCAGCTCGGCAGTCAGCGCGGCCACGGCAGACGGGGCGGTATTGGTGGTGGTTGCGCCGGAGCAGCCGAGGCGGACGATGCCGCTGCCGTTGTGCTTGCGGGCGTCCAAATCATCGCGGGTGAGATCGATGTAGTTGAGCAGTTGGCGGGCATGGGCAATCAGCGCGTCGCCGTGACTAGTCGGCTTGAGGCCGCGGGCGTGCCGCTCAAACAGCGGCAGGCCGATGTCGTCTTCCAATTCTTTCAACCAGCGGGAAATGCCCGGCTGGGTCATATTGAGCGCGGCGGCGGTTTGGCTGATGTTGCCGCTCTCGGCCAGCGCCAACACGATTTCCAAATGCCGCAGCCGCACGCGCCGCGTCCAGTCGCCCATATCTATATCCTTTTTGTTATACATCATACGAAAATATTATTTTCCATATCATATATTCGCAGGCATATTAGCGCAATGTAGTACGGTGTAACCGCCCTGCAAGGACGCACACCGCCCACACAAGCCATTAGGAGAATGCGATGTCTTTGGAAGTACAACGTCAGGAATATTACCGGGAGCTGGCCGGGCAGAATCTGTCGCCGCTGTGGCTGTCGCTGCACAATCTGGTCACAGAATCGCCGCGCCCGTCCATCGTGCCGGCCATTTGGAAATACGACGAAATGCGCCCCTATGTGATGGCGGCGGGCGAGCTGATTACTGCGGAAGAAGCGGTGCGCCGCGTTTTGGTATTGGAAAACCCCGGCCTGCCGGGCAAATCCAGCATCACCCAATCTCTGTATGCGGGCATCCAGCTCATTCTGCCGGGCGAAACCGCGCCCAGCCACCGCCACACGCAATCCGCGCTGCGCTTTGTGTTGGAAGGACGCGGCGCGTGGACGGCGGTCAACGGCGAACGCACCACCATGAGCCCGGGCGATTTCATCATCACGCCGTCCTGGCATTGGCACGACCACGGCAACCCCACCCTTGAAGAAGGCGGCGAGCCGGTAGTGTGGCTCGACGGCTTGGACATTCCGCTGGTGGCTTCACTGGATGCGGGTTTTGCCGAAAACCATGTTGCCAAAGAACAGGACGTTTACAAACACGAAGGCGAGAGCTTTGCCCGCTTCGGCTACAACATGACGCCCGTGCGCCACCGCTCTGCCGACCCGACTTCGCCGATTTTCAGCTATCCCTACGAGCGCAGCCGCGAAGCACTCGACAAACTCTACCGCTTTGAAGCGATGGACGAATACGACGGCGTGAAAATGCGCTACATCAATCCGACCACGGGCGGCTGGGCCATGCCGACCATCGGCACTTTCCTCCAATACCTGCCCGCAGGCTTTGCCGGCAAAACCTACCGCAGCTCGGATTCGACCGTCTATACCGCCGTTGAAGGCAGCGGCACCGCCTATATCGGCGACGCGGTCTTCAAATTTTCGCCGCGCGATGTATTCGTAGCCCCGTCTTGGTATCCGGTGCGGCTGGAGGCCGATGCCGGCGAAGATGTCGTCTTGTTCAGCTATTCCGACCGCCCCGTTTTGGAAGCACTGGGCCTGCTGCGCGAAGCCCGGGCTTAAAGGCCGTCTGAAAAAGCCGTCTGAAAACCGGCTGCCCTTTTATTTCATTGAGAGAACGAGAAAAGGAAAAACCATGAATTACGTTGTCACCCCGCCCGCCGTTACCGCCATTCCCGTCGCCGGCAGCGACAGCCTGTTTCCCGTGCGCCGCGTGTATTGCGTCGGCCGCAACTACGCCGCCCACGCCCGCGAAATGGGCTTCGACCCCGACCGCGAGCCGCCGTTTTTCTTCTGCAAACCCGCCGATGCCGTCGTGCCCGTAGCCGAAGGCGAAACCTACGCCTTCCCCTATCCGCCGCAAACGGCCAACCTGCACTACGAAGCCGAGCTGGTGGCCGTTATCGGCAAAGCCGGTAAAGACATTGCCGTAGAACACGCCCTCGACCACGTTTGGGGCTACGCCACCGGCCTCGACATGACCCGCCGCGACCTGCAGATGCAGATGCGCGAAATGGGCCGCCCCTGGGAAGTCGGCAAAGCCTTCGACTACTCCGCACCCGTCGGCCCCGTTTACCCCGCCGAGCGCGTCGGCCATATCGCATCCGGTGCCATCCGCCTGGATGTCAACGGCGAAACGCGCCAGCAAAGCGACATCCGCAACCTGATTTGGTCGGTGGCCGAAACCGTGTCCTATTTGTCCACGCTGTTTACGCTGGAGCCAGGCGACGTAATTTTCACCGGCACGCCCGAAGGTGTGGGCGCGGTGGTACGCGGCGACGACATGCTGGTGGAAGTCGAAGGCTTGGGCAAGCTGTCCGTCAACGTCGCATAAGAGAGCCGCGCCATGAAACTGTACGGATTTTTCAACAGCTCGGCTTCCTACCGCGTGCGTATCGCCCTCAATCTGAAAGGCATCGATGCCGAACACGCCGGCGTCAACATCCGCAGCGGCGCGCACCGCGACGAAGCCTATACCGGCATCAACCCCGCCGCACTCGTCCCCGCGCTGGACGACGACGGCTTCCGCCTCGGGCAGTCGCTGGCCATCATCGACTATCTCGACCGCAAATATCCGCAGCCGCAGCTGATACCCGACGAGCCGCAGCTGCGCGCGCGGGTGTGGGAATTCAGCACCCTGATTGCCTGCGACCTCCACCCGCTCAACAACCTGCGCGTGCTGCGCTATCTGCAGCAGGATTTGGGGCTGGACGAAGCGCAGAAAAACCAATGGTACGCCCATTGGATTTCAGACGGCCTTAGCAAAGCGGAAACCCTGCTGCGGCAACACGGCGGCGGCGCATGGTGTTTCGGCGACGCGCCCACGCTGGCCGACTGCTGCCTGATTCCCCAGCTGGCCAACGCGCGGCGGATGCAGTGCGACCTCAGCCCCTACCCGACGCTGACACGCATCGAAGCCCACGCCCTCGCGCATCCGGCTTTCCGCAGCGCCGCCCCCGAACACCAGCCCGATTTCAGCGCATAAGCCGTCTGAAAATCTGCCCGCCCGGTATAGTCGGAGCGTACATTCTGATACAAAGCGGCGAGCCGC
>NZ_BCWL01000194.1 GCF_001592185.1 Bergeriella denitrificans NBRC 102155 | reverse complement strand
TAATTTTCCGCATTGGCGGCGCAGGCAATACTCGGAACAGGAAGACAAATATGCAGATAAAGAGAATGGCGGCGGTGCTGGCCGCCGTATGGCTGGGTATGCAGCTCGCGTTCGGCTATGTGGCCGCGCCGGTGCTGTTTAAAACGCTGCCCAAGCTGCAGGCCGGCGCGATTGCGGGCGAACTGTTTGCCTTTGTGTCTTACGCGGGGCTGGCGGTTTGGCTGCTGGTGTTGGCGGTGCAGAAATCGACGGCACGCGGCCGGACGATGCCCGCATTTAAATCCGCCGCCGCCGTATGGCTGCTGCTGGCGGTGAACCAATTTCTGATTACACCGGTGATTGAAGCGCATAAAACGCAGACGGCCAACTGGCTGCTGTCGCTGGCCGGCGGCTCGTTCGGCGTATGGCACGGCATTTCCAGCCTGATTTTTATGCTGTGCGCGCTGCTGGCCGCTTTCGCCGTATGGCGCTTGTCGGATTGGTATGGTGATTAAAACACAAGCCGTCTGAATATTCAGACGGCTTGTGTTTTGCGTATATCGGTTTGGGGAGTGTGAAAATATTGCTTGTTTGCGCTTTAATCATGGTATGATTTTTTTGAGGACACTAGAAAAGCGGTGATAATCTCGATACCGCAGCCTACCCGTAAGGGTGACCGAGAGCGTGTGCAAGTGAGTTCGAGCCTTGCCTAGTGTCTGCCTTAATACGTTCTCTTTGGCCGGCAGCAGCCGGCCAAATTCTTTTTCTTTGCCGTTACGCAGCAGCAGGTGTTTGATTTGGTTTGTGCTGATAAAAATATTGTCTATATAGTCTGCTATCATGGTATGATTTCAATGAGGCCGTTAAAAAAGCGGTGATAATCTCCCGACCGCAGCCTACCGGAAACGGTGCTTGAGAGCGTGTGCCAGTGTGGGGAGCCTGGCTTAACGGCCTTACTTTACAACAGGTATCCGATTGGGTTTGGGCTGCGAAAATATTGGTGGTCTAAATTTCATTATGGTATGATGACCCATCGTGACAGCTGCCGGAAAAGCGGTGAATCTGCCTACCGCAGCCTACCCGAAAGGGTGACCGAGAGCGTGTGCAGGGGAGCGGCAGTCCTGCCCAGCGGCTTTCACGATTTCTTT
Source organism: Bergeriella denitrificans NBRC 102155 (assembly GCF_001592185.1). Taxonomy (GTDB): domain Bacteria; phylum Pseudomonadota; class Gammaproteobacteria; order Burkholderiales; family Neisseriaceae; genus Neisseria; species Neisseria denitrificans. The sequence continues at coordinate 2,785 of NZ_BCWL01000194.1, read as the reverse complement.
CTGCTCCGGCAAAATTATTGATTTCATCTTAGCTTATCTTGCGAAACGGTTGTAAAACCATTTGTTTTTGTTGAGGCAGATATTCGATTATCGCCATCTCAGTATCTTTGCTGTCTATTTGTTTGTCAATCATGGTATTATCTTACTGAAGGAAACTAGAAAAGCGATGAATCTCCCAGATCGCAGGCGGGGCGAAAGCCCTTCGATCGTGTGCAGGTGTGGGGAGCCCTGCCCGGTTTCCTTTTCTTCAGTCAGATAAAGACAGGCATTGCCTGTATATAAAGAAATATCCAAAGCCGTTTGAAAACAGCGTTTTTCAGACGGCTTTTTTGCATCAATTCCAATCGGCCGGTTACGAAAAATCCAGCAGAAGGTATCAGCTTTTCAGACGGCCTGCGCGTGCCAAAACGCTGCGGGCGTAGTCGCAGTCGGCGCGGATGTCCAAGCCTTGTGCGTCTGCTTCGGCCAAAGCGGCCTCAACCAGTTTCCGTGCCAGTCCTTGCCCCTGATAGGCGGGATTGACTTCGGTATGCACGATATTCATCACATTGTCGGCCAGGCGGTAATCCAGCCGGCCGGCTTCTTTGTTGTGGTCGGTCAGGATAAAGGCGGAGATTTCGGGTTGGTGTCGGAGGGTGGGCATGATTTGCTCCGAAAGTGGTGCTGAACAGGCGGTCAGTATAGGGCTTGCGGCTGCGCGGGGCAAGGGGCGGCAGGTAGGGTATATGGCTTGGCGGTTGCAGTATGGGCGGGCGCGGCTGGGCGTGGTTTTGATAATGGTTGATAGATTTAATCGGAAATAAAATCGGAATAGAAAAAACTCAATAAAAATCAGCAGACAGGCGCTTGCAATGCAAACTGTTTTTATTTATATTTGGATAAAAGAATGTAAGTCACTCTCATTTGTCTTTGGGTAAGAGAAGCAAGAGATATTGGAGCACATCATGTTTGTATGCATCTGTAACGCCGTAACCGACCGCGACATCAAAGAAAGCATCGCTGCGGGTGCTTCCACTATGAACGATCTGCAAAACCAGCTGGGTGTGGCTACCTGCTGCGGCTGCTGCAGCGAGCTGGCCTCTTCATTTTTGAGCGCCAACCAGATGCAGGCTTCGGTGACTGCGGGCATTACCGTACAGCATTAATCGGGCTTGCCTGCCGCGAATGGTCTGCCTCAGGTGCGGATTGGGCTTTTATGGCTGTAACTCGGGCATGGATTACCTGTGTAATATTTGATTGTTTGAAAGATTAAAAATCAAAAAGCCGTCTGAAAATCCTTGATTTTCAGACGGCTTTTTGATTTGTCGGATAAGGAAATGCCCCTGAGCGGGGCACGGTATCAGCGTTTATCTTGCGCCGGTGCAGCGGTTTTGCCGCTGAAGGTTGCGCGTTTGGCGGCCTGGAAAATGGCCAGTCGTCTGCGGTGTTGCATCGGATTTCCTTTCTCTTCTTATTGTGTATGGATGGCGGCATTGCTTTTTTAAATAGTGTTTCCGCCGTTTATTGTGAGATGTTATGCAGCATATCATACGGGTTTTGGCGGCGGATGAAAAGGGTGCGAAGGTAAATTGCTGTTGTCTTGTGTAATTGGGTGGCGTTGCCGGGCGGTTTTATATCATGCGGCAAACATAAACGGCAAAATACGCAGGCGTCTGCATGATTTTCAGACGGCCTGCGTATTTTTTCGGGCATCAAGCGGGCAAATCAGTCCAGCTTGCCGAGGATTTCGCTCAGGGCTTTGCGCCAGTCGGATGCTTTAACACCAGATTCGGCTTCGATGCGGCGGCAGTCCAATACGCTGTAAGCGGGGCGGGGTGTCGGCATCGGGTATTCGCTGCTGGCGATGGCTTTCAGCTCGGGAGCTTTGAAGCCGTCGATTTGGGCGGCAGCGGTTTGGAAGATGGCTTGGGTGAATTCAAACCAGCTGACCGATTTGTTGCCGCCGTAGTGGAAAATGCCGCGTGCCGAAGCGCGTTGCAGCAGGGCGATGACGGCATCGGCCAGGTCGCCGGCGTAAGTGGGGCAGCCGTATTGGTCGGCAACAACGGAAAGGCTGTCGCGCTCGCCCGCCAGGCGCATCATGGTTTTGACGAAGTTGTTGCCGTATTCGCTAAACAGCCAGGCGGTGCGGACGATGATGCTCTCGGGGTTGGCATCCAGCGCCAGCAGCTCGCCGGCCAGCTTGGATTTGCCGTAGATGCTTTGCGGGTTGGGGCAGTCGCTTTCGCGGTAAGGCACTTTGGCGCTGCCGTCGAACACATAATCGGTGGAAACGTGCACAAAACGTGCGTGCACTTCGCGGGCGGCGGCGGCCAGATTGCGTACTGCGGCGGCGTTGACGGCGAATGCGGCATCGCTTTCGGTTTCGGCTTTATCCACGGCGGTAAAGGCGGCGGCATTGACGATGGCGTCCGGCTGGAAATTGTGCACCATCTGCTTGACGGCATCGGGGTCGCTGATGTCCAAAGAAGCGGAATCCGTGGCAATCAGTTCCCAGCTTTCGGGCAGGCGGTCGCGGAAACAACGGGCAAGTTGGCCTTTTGAGCCGGTTAATAGAATGCGCATTCTGACTTCTCCTGAAAATTGCGTTAAGGAATGTTTCTCGGATTTATTATAGTGCAAATTATGCCTGTCTGAAGCGGTTTTGCGATTGTTTTTTCTGAACGGTGCGGTTTTTACGCTATTATAGTCGGAGAAATGAAATTCTGATACAAGGCGGCGCGCCGCAGACAGTACAAGTATAGTCATTTAAAATAAGAATGGTACGGCGTTGCTTTGCCCGGCT
>NZ_BCWL01000193.1 GCF_001592185.1 Bergeriella denitrificans NBRC 102155 | reverse complement strand
TATAAATAAATTGCCGTGGAACGGGCAGGCCGTTGGACAGGGTGTTTTCAGACGGCCTGCGGGCTTCAGCTTGCGGCAAAGGTGTTGCAGGTGTTGATGTCGCCGCCCTGCAGGCCGCGTTGCAGCCATTTCATGCGGTCGGCAGACGAGCCGTGGGTGAAGCTGTCGGGCACGGCATAGCCCTGAGCCTGCTGCTGCAGGCGGTCGTCGCCCACGGATGCGGCGGCGGCCATGGCTTTTTCAATGTCTCCGGCTTCAAAAATCTGCTGGTTGACGGCGTAATGCCCCCAAATGCCGGCAAAGCAGTCGGCCTGCAATTCGAGTTTGACGGATAAGGCATTGGCCTGCTTTTTGCCCGCGCCTTGCTGGGCTTGGTGCACTTGCGGCAGGATGCCGAGCAGGTTTTGAACGTGGTGGCCGACTTCGTGGGCAATCACATAGGCAAAGGCGGCATCGCCGGATGCGCCGAGCTTGGTCCGCATGTCTTCATAGAAAGACAAATCCAGATAGACTTTTTTATCGCTCGGGCAATAGAAAGGACCCATCGCGGCCTGGCCGGTACCGCAGGCGGTTTGCGTGCCGCCGGTATAGAGCACCAGCGTGGTGGGGGTGTAGCGTTGGCCGTGTTTGGCGAAATAGTCTTTCCAGGCGTTTTCGGTGTCGGCCAAAACCACTTGCGACAGCTCTTCCAGGCGGTTTTCGAGTTTGCTGTCGAGCGTGGATTGTTGGGCGGTGGCAGAGCCTAAGGAGGGCGTGCCGACCACGCCGCTCAAATCGACGCCGTAATAGGCGCCGACCAGCAGAATGATGATGCCGATTAAGCCGGGCGTTTTACCGCCGCCGCCTCCGCCGCTGCCTCGGCGGTCTTCGACGTTGCTGCTGCGGGCGCGTCCTTGCCATTTCATGGGGGTGTTCCTTTTGAGATTGTGTTCGGAGTGGAGTGCCGCGGGCCGTCTGAAAACGGCGCGGCGCGGTATGTGGGGTATATTCAGGCGGCCTGCCATTCGGCCAGCGCGTTTTTCAGACGGCCTAAGGCTTCGTGCATGTCTTCATCGCTTAAGAGCAGGCTGGGGGCGAAGCGGACGACATTGCTGCCGGCCACCAAGACCATCAGGCCGTGTTTCAGCGCGGCGGCGGTGATTTCGCCGGCGCGGCCGCGGTAGCGGTCGGCCAGTACGCAGCCCAAGAGCAAGCCCATGCCGCGCACTTCTTTGAACACGCCAGTTTCGCTGCCGATTTGCGCCAAAGCGTCGCGCAGCTTGCGGCCTTGCGCTTCAACGTGTGCCAGCGTTTCCGGTGCGTTGATGATGTCGAAGGCGCGGCTGCCGACGGCGCAGGCCAAAGGATTGCCGCCGAAGGTCGAGCCGTGCGTGCCCGGGCCGAAAGTCGGCGCGATTTTGTCGGTGGTGAGGATGGTGCCGATGGGAAAGCCGCAGCCCAAGGCTTTGGCCAGGCTGATGATGTCGGGAGCGATGCCGTAATGTTCGTAGGCAAACAGTTTGCCGGTGTGGCCCATGCCGGTTTGCACTTCGTCGAAAATCAGCAGTGCGTCGTGTTCGTCGCACAGGCGGCGCGCGGCTTCCAGATATTCTTGTGTGGCGGGCAGGATGCCGCTCTCGCCTTGGATGGGCTCGATGATGACGGCGCAGGTTTTGCTGCTGACGGCGGCGGCCAGTGCGCCGACATCGTTAAACGGTACATGGGTGATGCCTTGCGGCAGAGGGGCGTAGTCTTGGCTGTATTTGGGCTGGCCGCCCACGGATACGGTAAACAGGGTGCGGCCGTGGAAGCTGTCGGTGCAGGCGATGATTTCGTTTTTCCCGCTGCCGAAATGGTCGCGGCCGTATTTGCGCGCCAGCTTCAGCGCGGCTTCGTTGGCTTCTGCGCCGGAATTGCAGAAAAAGACTTTGTCGCCGAAGCTGTGGTCAACCAGTTTTTTGGCCAATTCCTGTGCGGGGCCGGTGGTGTAGATATTGGAAATGTGCCACAGCTTTTGCGCCTGCTCCGTCAGGGCTTCAATCAGCGCGGGGTGGCTGTGGCCGAGCGCGTTGACGGCAATCCCGCCCGACAAGTCGATATACTCGCGCCCGTCCGCGCCCCAAACGCGGCTGCCGAGCGCGCGCTCGGGAATCATGGGGGCGAAAGAGAAATTGGGCGTGAGGTAGTTTTGCATGGTCGGGATTCCTGTATCGGTCAAGCGGTAAGCGGGTCAATGTTGCGCCGCGCATCGGTTTGGCGGCGCGGCTGCGGGTCAGAGGTAAACGATTTCGCCGGAGCGGCCTTTGCCGGCTTCGCTGGCCCACCACACGAATTGCGGCACCACGTCGGCATAGCTTTTGCGTTCGGTAGCGGCTTCGCCCGGGTGGGATTTGATGCGCTGCGGCGAATTAATCGCGCCGGGCACCAGCACGTTGGCACGCAGGTTGGGGAAACGCTCCCACTCGTCGGCCACGACTTTACACAGATAGTTTAAAGCGGATTTGGACGCGCCGAAGCCGCCCCAGTAGGCTTTGGGGGTTTCGCCGTGGGATTCGCCGACGAAAATCACCGAAGCATCGGGCGATTCTTTCAAGAGCGGGAAGAGCGCGCGGGTCAGACCCATAGGCGCAACGGTATTGATGCGGTAGAGCTTGACCCAGTCGGCTACGGATTGGAAATCCAGCGGCGAGAGGGCGTTGAAGTAGCTGGCGCAATGCACGATGCCGTCGAGTTTGCCCTGCGTGGCTTCGGCGATGGTAGCGGCAAACTGCTCGAATTCTTTGTCTTCCGCAGTTAAGAGGTCGAAGCAGATGGCGAAAGGCTCGGGGTGGCCGGCGGCGACGATTTCGTCATACACTTTTTCCATGCGCTTTTGGCGGCGCGATACCAGAATTACGGTGGCGCCGGCTTCGGCATAGGCTTTGGCCACCTGCTCGCCCAGGCCTTGCGAGGCGCCGGTTACCATAATGACTTTGTTTGCTAATGCGGACATGGTTTTTCCTTTTTTCCTTTGAGGTTGGCTGTTCAGCTTGGCTGAGTTTCATTTTTCAGACGGCTTTTTGGCCGCCGGTTCGGGTTATGGTTTGGTTTTTCCGGTTTGCTCGTAGCGCTGCAGCTTTTCGAGCAGCCGGTTGCGCGCCGTGTCGAAGGCCGCGCGGTCTTGCTGCTCTTTGGCGGCTTTGCAGGCCATCATTTCGGGGTAGGTGTCGCCCCAGGCTTTACGCAGCAGGCTGTCGGGATAATGGTTGAACGCGGCGTATTTAAACTGCGGATTGAGCCGCAGAAACAGCGTGGGCAGGCGTTCCATAAAAAACGGCAGCAGCGGGTAGGTGGGCATATTGTTGTGGGTCACCATCGAGCGCATACCGAAGCGGTTGGCCTTGTCGTTTTCAATCAGGCGGTAAAACGGCTCGGTAAAATCCATATAAGCCCGCCAGAATTTCGGGCTGCCCACCCAGTAATTGCAGTACCCCACGCTGTCGGGGATGTCGATTAAGGTATCGAGCCGTATGGGAATATGCAGGGCATCGAAAATTTTCTGCGCGTTTTCCAGCAGCCCTTCGTGGTTGGCATTGCCTTGCACCCATTGGTTGAGCGTCATATGGCTGGAAATGGTCACGGGGTTGAAAAGATGCACGTCGGCATCGGGATACAGGCTGATATGCTTGGCGATATTCTGGCTGTTCAGGCCGGTTTTTGCTGTAAAACTTGTGGCTGAGCACGCCGGTAAAATCCTGAAAATATTCGGGCTGCTCCAGCCAGAGACGGCGCATCACGCCGTATTCAAACCAAAACTCCGAAGCATCGGCGGCATGCGGGTTGTAAAAAGGGATAAAGCCCTTATCCAGCCCGGCTTTTTGCTCCGGCAGGTAATAAATCTGAAAAACATTCATCGGAAAAGCTCTTGCTTGATATTGGGCGGGCGGCCTGTATTGCCAACCCGCATATAGTCGGAGAG
>NZ_BCWL01000192.1 GCF_001592185.1 Bergeriella denitrificans NBRC 102155 | reverse complement strand
CCGATATTCAAGCCGTAAACCCAAGTAAAAGCCGTCTGAAAAACCTTGAAACCAAGATTTTTCAGACGGCTTTTTTACCGATAAAACGTGTAGGTTTATCCTCTGCGGCGGCGTTCGCCCGGCAGACCCATATCCGCCCATTTCACGATATTCGCCACTTCCGCCGGATTTAATTCGTAAAACTGGCCGCGCTTTAAGCGGTTGGGCAGGCCGATGGGGCCGAAACCAACGCGCACCAGGCGGCTGACGGTCAGACCCTGGCTTTCGAAAATCCGGCGCACTTCGCGGTTGCGGCCTTCTTTGATGACGACGTTATACCACTTGTTCACACCCTCGCCGCCCTGCTCCCAAATGCGCTCGACTTTCGCCAAGCCGTCTTCCAGCATCACACCTTCTTCGGTCAGCATACGCATTTGCTCGGTACTCAGCCCGCCCAGCACGCGCACGGCGTATTCGCGTTCCACTTCAAAACTCGGATGCGCGAAACGCTGCACCAATTCGCCGGATGTCGTCAAAATCAGCAAGCCACTGGTATTGATGTCCAAGCGGCCGATGGCAACCCAGCGGCTGCTGGCGGCCTGCGGCAGGCGGTCGAAAATGCTGACGCGGCCTTGCGGGTCGTCGCGCGAAACGATTTCGCCTTCCTGCTTGTAATACAGAATGATGCGCGGCAGGCGGTCGGCCCATTTGAGCTTGATGATGCTGCCTTTTACGGTCACATGGTCGTCCGGCGTGACTTTATCGCCCAGCTGCGCCACCTGTCCGTTGACCGTTACCCAGCCGTTGGTAATCCATTCTTCCATTTCGCGGCGCGAACCCACGCCGGAAGCGGCCAATACTTTCTGCAAACGCTCCGGCTCGAAGCGCGACAAATCGCTGCGGCGCTCTTTCAAATCGCGGGCGCGTTCCATGATTTTTTGGTTGGGATTACGCACCACCAGTTTTTTGGCTCTGGATGCACGCTGCTTCGGCGCGCGTTCGGCTTGTGCGCTTTCAGGTTTGCCTTTATTCAGGCCGTCTGAAAACTTGCGGCGCGGCTGCTCCGCATGTTTCGCACTGGATGCTTGGGGTTTGCTTTTGCCTTTAAGGCTGCCGCCGCGCTTGGCGGCGGGCTTTTTCGGGGAAGCGGCGGCACCGTCGCGCCACTCGCGTTTGCTGGTCGGCTGTTTGGCCATGATGGTCTCCTAACGCGTTTTCCCGGCGGGGAAACGGTTCTTCTGCGGCGGTTGCGGCAGGCTGGGTTGGGTGATACTGGGTTGATACCCACATAAAACTGTTGCAGAAATTAAAAATGTTTAAACGCTCAGCCGTCATTCCCGCCTGCGCGGGAGGAGCTTGCGGACTTGCGCAGCTAATGACTGCACTTACATTGATTTACTTTTTCAATAGTTTCATTATAAATCACAAAGCCGTCTGAAAATCCGAAATATTCAGACGGCCTGTTGTAACAGTTCAGAATTTTACCCTATTTTATTGATTTTCGGCGAAGCATTTTACGGCGACAAACGCTCTTTTATCCACGCGCCGTTTTCCAAACGGTATTGGATGCGGTCGTGCAGGCGGCTCGGCCGTCCCTGCCAAAACTCCACGCGGTCGGGAATGACGATATAGCCGCCCCAATGCGGCGGGCGCGGCACATGCAGCGGGTGGCGCGCGCCGACGGCGGCGGCTTTGGCCACCAGCGCGGCTTTGCCCGACAATACTTCGCTTTGCGCGCTCGCCCACGCGCCGATGCGGCTGGCATAGGGGCGGCTCTCGAAATATTCGTCGGAAGCGGCGGCATCGAGTTTTTCAATCCGCCCCTCGATGCGCACCTGCCGCTCCAGCTCCGGCCAGAAAAACGTCATCGCGGCAAAGGGGTTGGCGTCAAACGATTTACCTTTGCGACTATGATAATTAGTGAAAAACACAAAGCCCTGCGGATTAACTTCTTTCAGCAGCACCACGCGGCTGTTCGGCCGCCCCGCTGCGTCCACCGCCGCCACGTTTACCGCCGTCGGCTCGTTCACTTGCGACTGAATGGCCTCGTTCAGCCATTGCTCGAACTGCACAATCGGGCTGGCGTCGCATTCCGCTTCCGACAGTTCGCGCTTGCTGTAATCCTCGCGGATGCCGTGCAAATCCATGACTTTCCTCCTTACCTGTCTAGTTTGCCGGTATTTTACCACCATCGTCCGCGCGGCGCCGCGCCAAAGACAAATACGGCAAAAAATGCTATGCTTGCCACTTTCCACCTGTTTGTAGTGAAGCAATGAAAAAGTTTCTGATTCCGGCTGCCGCCGTGCTGGCCGCTGCGGCGCTCGGCACGCCTTATTACCTCGGCATCAAAGCCGAGCAGAGCCTGACCCGTCAGCAGGAAATGCTGCAGGAATCCGGCCTGTTTGCCGTCGAATCCCACGAATACCGCCGCGGCTGGTTCAGTGCCACGCAAACCACCGTCGTCCGCCTGAAACCCACCCTGCTTCACAATACGCAGAAATACCTGCCCGACAATCTGAAAACGGTCTTACAAGAGCCGGTCACCATTGTCAACCACATCACCCACGGCCCGTTTGCCGGCGGCTTCGGCACGCGCGCGCATGTGGAAACCGAGCTGCAATATCAGCCTGAAACCGCCAAAGTGCTGGCACGCTTCTTCGGCAACGAAACGCCGCTGCGTATCAGCAATACCGTTTACTTCAACGGCAGCGGCGAAATGAAGCTGGACATGCCCGCCTTCGATTACGAAGAGCTGTCCGGCATCAAGCTGGTCTGGCAGGGCTTCAGCGGCACCACTGCCTATCAGGACGGCTTTAGCGCCTACAGCCACGACTACCGCGCCCCCGCCCTGCAGGCCAAGTTGGCCGACAAAGGCGACGTATCGCTCGACAATCTACACTACCAATCGGAAACTTCAGACGGCAGCAACCGCCTCTCGCTGGGCAAAAGCCGCACCACGCTGGATGCATTCCGCCTGCAGTGGAAAGAAAACATCGATTACAACGTCAAATTAAACGAGCTGGTCAACCTGGTAACCGACCTGCAAATCGGCGCCTTTATCAATCCCACCGGCTCGATTGCCCCGTCTAAAATCGAAGTGACCAAGCTGGATTTCAGCACCGAAACCGGCGAACAGGATGCCTTTGTCAACAGCGAAGGCCGCTTCCGCTTCGACACTCTCGTTTACGGCGACGAGCAATACGGCTCGCTCGACATCCACATCGCCGCCGAACACCTCGACGCACCGAGCCTGCTGGCCCTGAAAAGCAAACTGGCCGAAATTGCCGCCAAAGAAATGAGCGAAGAGCAGATTCAAAACGAATTAATCCGCACCGCCAAAACCGATGCCGCCGGCCTGTTTACCAACAACCCCGTCATTCAAGTCAAAGCCTTCCGCTTCACCCTGCCGCAAGGCAGCGTCGATGTCAGCGGCAAACTCGCCTTCAGCGGTCTGAGCCAAGCCGATTTGGACAACCTGGCCGCCATGCTGAAAAAAACCGATGCCGACTTCAACCTGCAAGTGCCGCAAAAACTGCTGGAGCAGCTCGCCATCAACCAAGCCCGCAGCATCTTCAGCGTCAACCCCGAAGATGAAGCCGCAGGCAACGCCGGCATCGAAGACATCAACGAAACCCTGCGCCTGATGGTGGACAGCACCATCCAAACCATGGCGCGCGACCAATACCTGACGCTGGAAAACGGCAACGTCCGCACCCGCCTCACCCTGAAAAACAGCGAGCTGCAGCTCAACGGCAAAATCCTCGAAAGCGAACCGGAGCCCGAATTCTCCGAACACGATTTCCCCGGCCTACCCGAAGCCGATGCCGCATCGCAGCCGCCGGCATTATCGTTATATTAATCAAGCGTGAACAGCAAAGCCGTCTGAAAATCCACATTTTCAGACGGCTTTTTGATGGTGATACATAGGTCAAATCACTATAGTCGGAGCAATTAAATTCTGATACCAGGCGAGCC
>NZ_BCWL01000191.1 GCF_001592185.1 Bergeriella denitrificans NBRC 102155 | reverse complement strand
TAACGTTGCTGCGCCTTACTCAGGCAATCACCGTTTCATAGCAAAAATCCACGGCTTTTCCGTAAGACTCCCGATATTCCAAGATTTCTCCGTTGATACCGTATGCCAAACGCCGGATTTTAACGGCTGCTCCGCCGTCTCCGATTGGCAGGTAATCATCGGTATAGCGGGGCAGGAAGGTCAGCTGCTCGCGGGCGGAGAGTATCAGCTGCCCGCATTGCTTGATATAGAGCGGATACAGCAAATCATCAAACTGCGCGGGTTTCAGCTCGAGTAATGCGGCAAACGGTTCGCGGGGCAGCCAGATTTTTTCGCTGACGATGACGCTACCGTCCAAGCGGCGGGTGCGTTCGATGTAAATCAAAGGCTCGTGTTCCGCCCGGCCTAAAAAAGCATTGATTTCACCGTTGCCGTCAACGGCGGCCAGTTTTTCCACCCTGCCCGTCGGGATGATGGCCTGGCCTGCTTTATTTCGATGCCGGAAAAACCGGGTCAGCGAGCTGGTAAAGTCCGGATATTTGACAAATGTGCCCTTGCCTTGAACTTTTTCCAATAAGCCGTCCCGCACCAATAAATCGACGGCTTTTCTGATGGTGCCGATGGAAACGCCGTAGGTTTCGGCCAGAATCTGCTCGCTCGGCAGCGTGCCGCCGACAGGCCAGGATTGCTTGGCCAGCTCTTGTTGGAGCAGGTGGCGGATTTGTTCGTAACGCGGCAGTTTTTCCGCCATCTGAGAGATATGCAATTCCATTTTTCCGCTTTTCGCTAAAAAGGTTGACAAATATAACACGTCCGCCAATAATCATTCATCTAGTCATATATATGACTAGATGAATGATTATTTTGGAGAAGCGGGCTTGCCGAAACTGCTTTGCTGTCGGCAGGCTCTGATAATCAGGAGGACGAAAAATATGATGACGCTTATTCTAATAACGATATTAGCAGTAATCGCGGCGGGCTATCTGACCAAAATCAATATCGGATTTTATGCGATTGCCGCTGCTTATCTTATCGGCTGTTTCGGCATGGATTTATCCGCAGGGGATTTAATCAAGCTCTGGCCGGTGAAAATCTTTTTTGTGATTTTGTCGGTCAGCCTGTTTTACAACGTGGCGCTGGCAAACGGCGCGCTTGAAAAACTGGCGGGGCATTTGCTGTATCAGTGCCGCAATTTTCCCAATATCCTGCCTTTGGCGGTTTTTGCAGCCGCCACACTGATTGCGGGCTTGGGCGCGGGCTTTTATACGGTGCTGGCATTTATGGCGCCGCTGACTTTGCTGCTGTGCCAGAAAACCAAGATGAACCTCGTCATCGGCAGCATGGCCGTCAATTACGGCGCGTTGGCCGGCGCCAATTTCATGACCTCGCAAAGCGGCGTGATTTTCCGCGGGCTGCTGGAAACCTCGGGCATCGCCAAGGAAACGGCGTTCAGCTATACCTCCGTGATTTTTATCACAACTTTATTGGTGCCCATCGTTATTTTAGGCGGCTATTCCCTGTGGAACCGCCAAACATCCGCCATCAGCATACAGGCGGAAAAGCCGGAAGCCTTTACCGCCAAGCAGAAACAGTCGATTTACCTGATTGTCTTGCTGATGGCCATCGTATTGGCTTTCCCGGTGTTGCATCTGATATGGCCGCAAAACGACTGGATTACCCGCGCCAATGCCAAGCTGGACATCGGCTTTCTCGCCATCGTATTCACCTTAATCAGCATGGTGCTGAAGCTGGCGGATGAGAAAAAAGTCATCGCACTCGTCCCCTGGAGCACCCTGCTGATGATTTGCGGCATGGGCATGCTCATCGGCATCGCCGTTAAGGCCGGCATCGTCGAAGCGTTCTCCGGCTGGGTATCCGGCAATGTCGCATTCTGGCTGATTCCCATCGTATTGTGCTGCATCGGCGCCGTTATGTCGGTTTTCTCCAGCACACTGGGCGTGGTGGCGCCGACGCTGTTTCCCATCATCCCGACCATTGCCGCCTATTCGGGTCTGAACCCCGCCCTGCTGTTCGTTGCCGTCGTCGTCGGTGCCCAAGCAACCGCGATTTCACCGTTTTCGTCGGGCGGCAGCCTGATTCTGGGCTCTGCCCCCGAAGGCATCGATAAAAACACCTTGCTGAACCAGCTGCTGTTCCGCGCCATTCCGATCGGCGTGGCCGCCGCCGTTATCGCCGTCATCTCGGCACAAATCATCATGTAGCCGTTTTACCGGAGGACAAACCATGAATTATGTTGATACGCACGCCCATGTATTCGAAGCAGACGGCAACTTTATCGAAAATGCCCGCTACACGCCGGATTACAACGCATCCGTGACCGACTTCCTGGGCCGTCTCGATGCCTGCGGATTACACTACGGCGTCTTAATCCAACCCAGTTTTTACGGCACGGACAACAGCGTCATGCTGCAGGCCGTCGCGCAATCCCAAGGCCGTCTGAAAGCAGTGGCCGTCGTGGACACCGATGTTTCCGAAGCATTACTGGCGCAATACCGCAGCCAAGGCGTATGCGGCATCCGGCTGAACCTGTTCGGCAAGCCCGTCCCCGACGTCGGCACACCCGAATGGAAACGGCTGCTCGGGCTGCTGCACCAATTCGGCTGGCATCTCGAGCTGCATTGCCCGCCGGATTATCTGCTGCAACTGCTGCCTGCGCTGGCAAACGAGCCCGTCGATATCGTCATCGACCACCTCGGCCGCCCCGAAGCGCAGCAAGACCTCTCCGGCCAAACATTCCGGCAATTCATTACCCTGCTGAATCCCGAAAAACACTGGGTCAAACTCTCCGGCCTGTACCGCCTGGCCGCGCCCCAAAATCAGGTATCGCGCGGGAAAGAAATCTACCGTATGCTGCAGGCGCAAGGCATGCAGGCGCGTATCGTATGGGGCAGCGACTGGCCGCATACCCAACACGAAAGCGAAACCGGATACGGGCAGAATTGGCAGCTGCTGCATGAGATTGTAGAAGACGAACAAGAACGGCAACAGATTTTAGGCGCAAACGCACGCAAGCTGTTCGGATTTGACACAGCCGCCCCGCACGAAACCCGCCGCTGAAACCCAATCCTTACAAAAAAAGCCGTCTGAAAAATCATTTTTTCAGACGGCCTTTTCTTTTTTATTTACCGCACCGCCTTACCCTTTCGGATAAAACCGCACCACATTCTCCCCCTCAGGCAGCACCAACTTTTTCACTGCATGGCCGTACACCGTTTCCAGTGTGATGTTCAGACGGCCTTCCTCCGCAAAAATCCGGTTGACCGCGGCGGCAGCTTCTTGCGGCCGGTCGGTTTGCAAAGCCTGCCACAGCCCCAGCATATCCATATCCTGCCAAAACGTCGCGGCTTTGCGGTAATGCAGTTCCAGCTTGGCGGTGTCCGTTACCGGATCGTAAAAACCGCTGTCGGCCAGCATATCGCCGAGATCGTGCATATCGATAAGGGTCGGCGTTTCGCATGAAATGCCGAGTTCGTTCAGACGGCCTTTGAGTTCCGCCAGCGTGTCGCGTCCGAAATGGGTGAAAAACAGCAGGCCGTCGGTTTTCAGCGCATGCGCCCAGTTTCGGAATACGGCTTGCAGGCTGTCTGCGGTTATCAGGCTCAGGTTGGCCCACAGCATATCCGCCTGCGCCTCGGGCAGCGGCGCGGTCATGGCTTGGCAGGTTTGCGCAATGCTTTTTCCGGTCAGCTTCCGCCACAATCCGCCCTTGCGCGCGGCGGCGGCGGTTTGCAGAAAATCGGGGCGCGGATCGTATTCGGCAAACACGGCCTGCGGATAACGCGCGGCCAGTAGGCGGCGGCTGATGTCGCCGTCTGCGCCGATTAAAAAAATCTGCTGCGGCACTTGGCGTACCAGCAATAAACGTTCGTCGGCGGTTTCAGCAAGATGACGGTGGATGGGAAGGTCGGTCATGTCGGTTTTATCGTCGTTTCGTCAGTTTGATACAGGGCGGCGGGCCGCAGCAACGCTAT
>NZ_BCWL01000190.1 GCF_001592185.1 Bergeriella denitrificans NBRC 102155 | reverse complement strand
CTTCGCTGCCTTGTCCCATTCTGTGTTATTCGACTATACACCTCACACCAGCCCCGCCACGCCCAATCCGATTACGCCGTAGCGCATTAGCTTGCCGGCAATCAGCATCAGCGCGCATTTTTTCCAGTCCAAACGCAGCCAGCCCGCAGCCAAAGGCAGCGCGTCGCCAATCACAGGCAGCCAGGCGAGCAGCAGCGACCATGTTCCGTAGCGGCGGAAATGGCGCAGCGTTTTTTCAGACGGCTTTTTCTTATCGGGCAGCAGCCGTCCCATCGCATAAGAAACCATGCTGCCCAAGCCGTTGGCAATACCCGCGCACAGCCCGCCCCGCCAGATTTCATCGGGATAATGATAGGCGAAAGCGGCAAAGGCGGCTTCCGATGTACCCGGCAGCAAGGTGGCCGAGGTAAAGGCAGAGGTGATTAAGCCCAAGTAGGCATAGAATAAAGTCATGATGTGTTTATATTGGGCGTAGCAACAGCTATGGCCGTCTGAAAAATGAAAAAGACCGAATTCCGATTATCGAAATCCGGTCTGCGCCGCCCCGCCTGCCGCTCAAGCAGCGGCTGCGGGCTGCGCGGCGGGGATTAAATCGTGCCGCTGCCTTGTGCTTTGGTTTTGGCTTGGCTGAATTCCAGCTTGCTCAAAGCGGAAAGGTAGGCTTTAGCGGTAGCCACCAATACGTCGGTATCCGCACCCTGGCCGTTGACCACGCGCTCGCCGCGTTGCAGGCGCACGGAGGTTTCGCCCTGGCTTTCCGTACCCTGCGTGACCGCGTTGACGGAATAAATCTGCAAGGTCGCGCCGCTTTGCGCCACGCTTTCGATGGCTTTGAAAATCGCGTCCACCGGGCCGGAGCCGTTGGCGGTGGCGCGGTGTTCTGCGCCGTTGACGCTGAATACGATTTCCGCCGCCGGCAATTCGCCGGTTTCGGTGGTGATTTTTTGCGAAATGAACTTGTATTGGTCTTGCGCCATGCTCATTTCGTCGGACACCAGCGCGTGCAGGTCTTCGTCGAAAATTTCGCGTTTTTTGTCAGCCAGCTCTTTAAAGCGCGCGAATGCCGCGTTCAGGGCTTCTTCGCTTTCCAGCTCGATGCCCAGCTCCGCCAGCTTGGTTTTGAAGGCGTTGCGGCCGGACAGTTTGCCGAGGCTCAGGCGGTTGGTTGCCCAGCCTACAGACTCGGCCGACATGATTTCGTAGGTTTCGCGGTGTTTCAGCACGCCGTCTTGGTGGATGCCGGACTCGTGGGCAAAGGCGTTGGCGCCGACGATGGCTTTGTTCGGCTGCACCGGATAGCCGGTAACGGTGGACACCAGTTTGGAAGAAGGTACGATTTGGGTGGTGTCGATGCCGGTTTCAAAGCCGAACAAATCGTTGCGTACTTTCAGCGCCATCACGATTTCTTCCATAGAGGCGTTGCCCGCACGCTCGCCCAAGCCGTTGACGGTACATTCTACCTGGCGCGCGCCGCCTTTGAGTGCAGCCAGCGAGTTGGCTACGGCCAAGCCCAAATCGTTGTGGCAGTGGGCCGACCAAACGACTTTGTCGCCGCCGGGGGTTTTGGCAATCAGTTCACGGAAAAATTCTTCGGTTTTGTAGGGAATGGAATAGCCTACGGTATCGGGAATGTTGATGGTGGTCGCGCCGGCTTCAATCACCGCGCCGCAGATTTCGGCCAAAAAGTCGATTTCGCTGCGCAATGCGTCTTCGCAGGAAAATTCCACATCGTCGGTATATTCCTTAGCGATTTTCACCGCTTTGACCGCCGCTTCGATAACCTGCTTGGGCTTCATCTTCAGCTTGTATTCCATATGGATCGGGCTGGTGGCGATAAAGGTGTGGATGCGCTTTTTCGGCGCGGGCGCAACGGCTTCACCCGCTTGGCGGATGTCGCGCTCGACTGCGCGGGAAAGCGAGCATACTGTGGATTTGGTGACAATCTTGGCAATCGAGTTAACCGCATCGAAGTCGCCCGGGCTGGCGGCGGCGAAACCGGCTTCAATAACGTCCACGCCCATTTTTTCCAGCTGGCGGGCAATGCGGATTTTCTCCTCTTTCGTCATGGCCGCACCGGGCGACTGCTCGCCGTCGCGCAGCGTGGTATCGAAAATAATTACACGGTTGGTTTGCGTCATTTCGGTTCTCTCCAAAGTGTCTTGTTTTTGTAAGAAAGCGTTTAAATCTAAGGGGCGGCCTTGCGCTTCGGCCAAGGCGGTCAGCTTTTGCAACTGCGCCAGCGGCAGGGAGCGGCGGGTACGCCATTTGTAAATCGCGGCGGTGGAAGCGGCATGGTCGGGGTCTTGCTGCTTGAGCGCCTCCGCCAGCGCGTTGACGCCGCCGAAGTAAGCGATTAGTCGGTCGATGTCCAGCTGCATGGGATTCCTTTGCTTGATTAAGCTCCGTTTCAAGGTGTGAAGGTGGATAACATCCAATGTTTGAAGCCATTATACGCAAATTGGACAAAACAGCAATATTTTTTCTTAATCCGGCCATACTTTCTTTCAATGTTGGAAAATTTTTATACATATTGTCCAATTTTAGCTGATAAATACCGCTTAAAAGGCCGTCTGAAAATTTAAACTACAAGCGATTACACGCTTTGTTTATTCGTGGTATCATGCGCGCATCTTAAAAAACACACCCGCGCGACGGCGCATCTTTTTGGAGTTTTTCATGTCCGATTACAATCCGTATCAAAATCTGCTCAACACCCTCGACGAAGCCGCGCAGACCCTGGGCTACGAGCAAAACGATTACGAAGTATTGCGCCACCCCGAGCGCGAGCTGGCCGTATCGCTGCCCATCCGTATGGACAACGGTCAAATCCAAGTCTTCACCGGCTACCGCACCCAGCACAGCACCATCTTGGGCCCGGCCAAAGGCGGCCTGCGCTTCCACCCTGATTCCGATGAAAACGAAGTCCGCGCCCTGGCCGGCTGGATGACCATTAAAAACGCCATCGCCCGCCTGCCCTACGGCGGCGGCAAAGGCGGCATCAAAGTCGATCCGAAAACCCTCAGCCAGCGCGAGCAGGAGCGCTTAACCCGCGCATTCGTGCGCGCCATCCGCCCGATTATCGGCGTAGAGCAAGACGTACCCGCGCCCGATGTCGGCACCAATCCGCAAATCATGGCCTGGTTTGCCGACGAATACAGCGCACTCGAAGGCCGCTGGACACCCGGCGTAGTAACCGGCAAGCCCCTGCAGGTCGGCGGCTCGCTCGGCCGCAACGAAGCCACCGGCCGCGGCTGCATGTTTACCCTGAAAAGCTATCTCGCCAAAAAAGGCAAAACCCTGGCTGACGTAACTTTGGCCGTACAGGGCTTCGGCAACGTCGGCAGCGTCGGCTCGCTCCTGATGCACCGCGAAGGCGTGAAAATCACCGCCATCGGCGATGTCAACGGCTGCTTCTACAACCCGAACGGCCTCGACATCGAAGCCGCCTACCACTATGCCAATGCCAACGGCCGCTCGCTGGCCGGCTACACCGAAGAAGGCATGAGCATGATCAGCATGGAAGAGCTGCTGGCACTGGATGTGGACGTACTCTTCATGGCCGCACTGGAAAACCAGCTCAATGCAGGCAATATGGAAAAAGTCCGCGCCAAAGTCATTCTCGAAGGTGCCAACGGCCCGACCACCAACGATGCCGACAAATACTTCTTTGCCAACGGCATCGACGTATTGCCCGACGTATTAACCAACGGCGGCGGCGTGGTCGTATCCTATTACGAATGGGTGCAAAACAAAGCCGGCCTGTATTGGAGCGAGGCGGAAGTCAACGACAAGCTGGAAAAAAACATGAAGATGAGCTTTGACGAAGTGTGGGATACGCAGGAGCAGTATCAAACCTACCCGCGCCTGGCCGCCTACATGACCGCTCTGCGCCGCCTGACCGAAACCCGCAATCTCAAAGGCTTTATCGGCTAAACCGATAAAAACCCGCCCAAGCCGTCTGAAAATTTCAGACGGCTTTTTTGATATGGGTGAACAATATATAGTCG
>NZ_BCWL01000189.1 GCF_001592185.1 Bergeriella denitrificans NBRC 102155 | reverse complement strand
TGAAGCAACAAGTCCGCCGACCCGTACGATTTGTACTGCCTGCGGCGGCTTGCCGTCCTGTATCAGAATTTAACTGCTCTGATTACACTATGAGGGAAATTGCTTATTTTTATCAAACTCTTAAAGTTGACTTACCGCAAAATGTTGTTTTGCCGCGCCGTTATACTGAAAAACAAATAACAGTCTCTTAACCGGGGATACAAAGAGACACAGGACTGCGCCCGACAGGCGCTTGGGTATTTTTCTTGATAAAGGACAAAACCATGAACACCCTACCATTCGGCAAGTTGACCTTTTCCTTGATTTTGGCTGCCGCGCTGGCCGCCTGCGGCAAACAGCCCGCCGAAGCGCCGCAAGCGCCGGCCGAAGCCTCCGCGCCTGCCGCAGCAGAGCAAAGTCAGATTTCGGCGGAAGACAAAGACTTATTGAGCCGCGCCCAAAGCATCTTCAAGCCGCTGCCGACTGCGGAAGAAATGCAGCAGCTGCGCCCGTTTACCCCGGAGCAGGCCGAACTTGGCCGCCAATTATGGTATGAGCCGCGTCTGTCGAAAGGCAATACGGTCAGCTGCAACTCCTGCCACAATCTGGCTTCGGCGGGCGTGGACAATCTGCCGACCAGCCAGGGCCACAAAGGCGCGTTTGGCGGCCGCAACTCGCCGACTGCGCTGAATGCCGCCACTTTGGGTATGCAGTTTTGGGACGGCCGCGCAGCCGATGTGGAAGAGCAGGCCGGCGGCCCGCTGCTGAACCCAGTGGAAATGGCCAATACCAGCGAAGCAGCGGTCGAAGCCAAAATCCAAAATATTCCCGAATACCAAGCCCTGTTTAAAACCGCTTTCCCCGAAGATGGCGCGGTATCGTTTAAAAACATCACCACCGCCATCGCCGCCTTCGAGCGCACGTTGCTGACGCCGACCAAGTGGGACGATTACCTGAAAGGCAACGCGTCCGCACTGAACGCGCAAGAGCGCAAAGGCCTGCGCGCGTTTATGGATAACGGCTGTATCAGCTGCCACAGCGGCATGAACCTGGGCGGCAACTCCTTCCAGAAATTCGGTCTGGTGCAAGGCCCTTACTGGAAATTTATCGAAGACCCGAACCACGATAAAGGCCGTGCGGACGTGACCAACAAAGCGGAAGACGAATTCTTCTTCCGCGTACCCGGCCTGCGTAACGTCGCCAAGACCTATCCGTATTTCCACAACGGCAGCGTATGGGAATTGGAAAAAGCCGTGCAGATTATGGGTCAGGCGCAGCTGGGTAAAGAGCTGCCGCAAGCCGAAGTGGACGACATCGTTGCCTTCCTGAACACCTTGTCCGGCTCCGTACCCGAGCAGGCTCGCACCATGCCCGAGCTGCCGTTGAGCCAGCCGCTGGAAGCGAAGCCCGATAATAAATAATCAGCGCTATGCCCGCCGTTGCTGCGGGGATATCGATATGATGAGGCCGTCTGAAAAACAGTGTTTTCAGACGGCTTTATCATAGGCATCCGCTGCACGGTGGGTCGTGTTTAGCGTTTGCCGCTTTCGGTATAGGCCGCGACTTTTTGCTGGTAGCCGCGCAAGATGTCGGCGGAGCGGGCGAATTGGGCGGCCTCGTCGGCGTCCAGCGGTTTCTCGATGATGCGGGTGATGCCGGTGCGGCTGATGACGGCGGGTACGCCGATATAGACGTCTTGCTCGCCGTATTGTCCTTCCAGCAGGGCGGATACGGTCAGCACCACATGCTGGTTGTGCAACACGGCTTGGGTGATGCGTGCCAGACCCATGGCGATGCCGTAATAGGTTGCGCCTTTGCCTTCGATGATGGCGTAGGCGGCATCGCGCACGTCGGCGTGGATTTTCCTCATCCGCGCTTCGCCGTCGGGCATGCTTTGCAGGGCTTCTTTCAGCGGCATACCGGCGATGTTGGCGGTGCTCCAGGCGGCGATGACGCTGTCGCCGTGTTCGCCGATCATGTGGGCGTCGATGCTGCTCGGGGCGACGTCGAATGCTTTGCCCAGGCAGTTACACAGGCGGGCGGTGTCGAGAATGGTGCCCGAGCCGATAACGCGCTCTTTGGGCAGGCCGGAGAATTGCCAGGTGGCGTAGGAGAGCACGTCCACGGGGTTGGTGGCAATCAGGAAAATGCCGTCAAAGCCGGTTTTCATGACTTCGCCGACGATGCTGTGAAACACTTTCAGGTTGTTGTCGATGAGGTCGAGACGGGTTTCGCCGGGCTGCTGGGCGGCACCGGCGCAGATGCAGACGATGTCGGCGTCGGCGCAGTCGGCGTAGCTGCCTTGATAGACGCGGGTGGGGGTGGGGGCATACAGGATGCCGTGGCGCAGGTCGCGTACTTCGGCGCTGGCGCGTTTTTCGTTGAGGTCGATAACGGCCAGTTCGTCGCAGCCGCCTTGGTTGAGCAGGGCGAAGGCGTAGCTGATGCCGACGGCGCCGATGCCGATAACGACGACTTTATTTCCTGAGGTGCGGGCCATGTTTTCATCCTTCTTGATTTGACAATATATCGGGGTGGGCGTTCAGCCCAGTATAAACAATTCGCTGCCGTGCGCTTTGAGCCAGCTTTTGGCGGCTTGGGTGTGCGGGGTATGGCGGTTGACCAGTGCCCAGAAGCGCGGGCTGTGGTCGGGGTGGGGCAGGTGGCAGAGTTCGTGGATGCAGACGTAGTCGGCAACGTATTCGGGGGCGCCGATAAGCCGCCAGTTGAGGCGGATGCCGGTGCGGGCGCGGCACACGCCCCAGAAGGTTTTGGCGTTGGAGAGTGCGGCGGCTGCGGGGCGTAAATCCAGCGCGGCGGCGTGCCGCTCGAGGCGGGGCAGCAGGTATTCGCGGGCGCGCGCGGTCAGAAAGCGGCGCAGATGTTGGATTTGCTGCGCGGTTTCTTGGTGCGGAATCAGCATTTCAGACGGCCTGTGGCGGATGCAGGATTGTTCGGAAGGTGTTAAGGCCGTCTGAATGCCGTGATACCAAATCCATGCGGGCAGGGTGTCGGCGGGCATTTGCTTTGCGGCGCCTTTTGCCTGTGTTTGCCGCAGCAGGGCTTCGTTGCTCCGCAGCCATTCTTGCAGGCGGCGTTCGCCGACAAAGGGCGGCAGGCTGATGCTGACGGTGTGTGCGTCAATCGGGCGCAGAATCAGGTTTTTCTTGGCGCGGCGTTTGAGGTCGATATTCAGGGTATGGCCGTCTGAAAAAGTGTAGGTGTAGTGCGGCATGGTGTTTTCAGACGGCTTTTTTGGCAAACGGCCCTTGGCCGCCGATTTCGGTTTGCCGCGCTTCGATCCAGTTTTCGCATTGCGCCATCAGCTCGGCTTCGCTGCCGCTTTGGTGGGCGATGGGGCGGCCGATGACGACGGTGATTTCGCCGGGGTATTTCATGAATGAGTTTTTCGGCCAGAATTCGCCGCTGTTGAGGGCGACGGGGACGATGTCCATTTCAAACATTTTGGCCATGCGCGCGCCGCCGAGTTTGTATTTGCCGCGCTCGCCCGGCGGCAGGCGCGTGCCTTCGGGGAAGATGGAAATCCAGTAGCCTTCGTTTTTGCGGGCTAAACCCTGCTTCATGAGCTGCTCGTTGGCTTCGCGGCGGTTGCTGCGGTCTATGCCTATGGTTTTGACGATTTTCAAACCCCAGCCGAAAAAGGGGATTTTAAACAGCTCGCGCTTGGCAACGTAAACCTGCGGCGGAAAAATTTCCTGCAGGGCGAGGGTTTCCCAGCCGCTTTGGTGTTTGGCGCAAATGATGGCGGGCGATTGCGGGATGTTTTCGGCGCCGATGACGCGGTATTTGAGGCCGATGATGTGTTTGAGCGACCAGTTGAGGATTTTGACCCAGATTTGCGCGGTTTTGTGTGCGCCGTGCGGCATAAGGGCGGCAAGGAGCATAAAGGGGAAGAGCAGGATAATGCTGGTGGCGAGAATCAGCCAGTAAATCAGGTTTTTAATCAGGAGCATGGTGGTTTTTTGGGAAATGGTAAAAAGGCCGTCTGAAACTGCATGTAGGGTAGGTCTTGACCCACGCATTATCGGAAACATGCACACCGTGTGGGTTACGCCGCAAAAAGCGCGGCTAACCCACCCTATAGTCGTTTCGTTAGATTGAGACAAGG
>NZ_BCWL01000188.1 GCF_001592185.1 Bergeriella denitrificans NBRC 102155 | reverse complement strand
GCCTTGCCGTATCATCTGTACTGTCTGCGGCTTGCCACCTTGTATCAGAATTTAATTTCTTCAACTATACCGTTCACTTAATCGTCCACGCACATCCTTTTTTTTCAGACGACCTGCACCCTTCCCCGCACACCCCAAAAAAAACCGCCCGCCCCGACCTGCCGCCATAAGGCGGCACATCGGATGCGGGCAGTTTCAGTTCCGTTAACCGAAACGG
The DNA here is from genome assembly GCF_001592185.1 of Bergeriella denitrificans NBRC 102155. Lineage (GTDB taxonomy): Bacteria > Pseudomonadota > Gammaproteobacteria > Burkholderiales > Neisseriaceae > Neisseria > Neisseria denitrificans. The sequence continues at coordinate 3,891 of NZ_BCWL01000188.1, read as the reverse complement.
GTAAAATTAGCGCTGTGCGGCGTTAATCGCGTTTTGATCCGGATTAATCAGGATTTCCACGCGGCGGTTTTGCGCGCGGCCTTCCGCAGTCGCGTTGGAAGCAATCGGTTGGCGTGAGCCGTAGCCGGCGGTAGTCATGCGGTTTACCGCTACGCCGCGTGATTGCAGGTAGGTGGCAACAGACAGGGCGCGGTTGCGGGACAGCGGCTCGTTGATGCTGTCGTTACCGGTGTTGTCGGTGTGGCCGTTGATGGTGATGGTGGTGTCGGGATATTGCACCAGCGTTTGCGCTGCGGCAGCCAGGGCGCTTTGTGCAGAGCCGCTCAGGGACGCGCTGCCGGTTGCGAAAGTCACGCTCTCAGGCATCACCAGTTTGATTTGGTTGCCTTGACGTTCGATTTCGATATTGGTGTTGGCCAGGCTTTCGCGCAATTTTTTCTCTTGGTAATCCATGTAACCGCCGATGCCTGCGCCGACTGCGCCGCAAGCCAGCGCAGAGTTGCGCGCGCCTTTGCTGCCGTTGGTCAATGCGCCGACGATGCCGCACACAGCTGCGCCGCCCAAGCCGTACAGAGCGGTTTTGCTGGCGGTTTGCTGGCCGGTGGTCGCGTTGGTCACGCAGCCTGCCAGAGCCAAAGGCGCGGCCAATACGGCCAGGGTCAGGGTTTTGGTGAATTTCATGGAATCATCCTTTCGATAAAGACGGGCAGGCCGTCTGAAAAATAAGATTACGGGCTGCTCGCCCTAAAACCCAAGCATGATAACCAACATTTCAAGCAGGCAAAAACGCGTTTAACCCGATATTACACACACCCGCGCAGGGCTAACATTTGTCAAGTTCCGCCGAAGCGCCGCCAAGCCGCGTCAACGCTTGTGTTTGGCGTAGCGGCGCAGCAAAAAGAATTTCAGCCGCAGCTTGACATCATAGCCCACCGAGCCCGCGCCCAAGACAAACAAAACCAGCGCAACCGGCAGCGCGAAATGGTGTCCCGCCGCCTGATAGCCCCACGCGCCGACCACGCCGCCGGCCAGAAACGCTGCCATCAGCCCGGCCAGCAGCAGCATTTTCGGGCGGTTGACGCGCACATGCGGCAGGCGCGGGTGGTTTTTGGCGTAATACACGGATTTCGCCAGCTCGATGCCCAAATCCGTGGCCGAGCCGGTCATGTGCGTGGAGCGGATGGCACCGCCGGAGAGCACCGTCACCACCGTATTGTGCATCCCCATAATAAAGCAGAGCTGAAACAGCGCCAGCGAGGGCATCACCATGCCGCCCCAGCCCCAATCCGTATGCAGCAGCGTTGCGCCAAACAGCCCGAATACCAGCAGATAACACGCTTCCAGCCACATCGAAAAGCCAAAGCTGCCGCGAAAACGCTTCTGCTGCGTCCAAAAAATCACCCAGGCCGAATGCGCCGCGCCGCCGATAAAGCAGCACACGCTGAACAAAGCCACCAGCAGCAAATCCCATTCCCGCGTGTACACCATATCCGCCGCCAGCGACATCGAGCCGGTCACATGCGACGTATAACGGGCAAACGCGAAAAAGCCGCCCGCATTAATCGCCCCCGCCAAAAACGCCATAATATAGCCCAAGCGGCGGAAACGCGCGTCCGAGATCTGCTGCGCGTGCAGATACGGCCGGTCGGCTTGCCAAAACGGCGGCGCATGGTGGCGGGCGGAATGCGGCGCAGCGCGTTTGCGCCCCTGCGGATTATCGGGAAAATGTCGGCTCATCATCAATTACGGCAGGCTGCCGCATGATGCGGCTCAAGCCTCCAGTATAGTCGGTGGAATGCAATTCTGCTACAAGGCAGCGCGCCGCAGACAACAGCCGTAGGACGGGCATCCCTGCCCGTCGCTCATGCGTAGGTCGCTCATACTTAGAATGATATAAACTTTTATTTAACAAAGCGACGGGCAAGGATGCCCGTCCTACGTCATTGACAGCTCCTGCCACACACCCCGCCCGCTTCACAATCTCTGCTACAAGGCAGCGAGCCGCAGACAACAGTCGTAGGACGGGCATCCCTGCCCGTCGCTCATGCTTAGGCCGCTCATGCTTAGAATGAGATAAACCTTTTATTTAACAAAGCGACGGGCAAGGATGCCCGTCCTACGTCATTAACAGTTCCTGCCACACGCCCCGCCCGCTTCACAATCCCCGCAAAATGGCGTACATTCAACACTGAAAACGAAAGGAAACACCATGTCCGCATCACGCGCCCTTCTGATACTGGCCGCCGCATCCGGTCTCGCTGCCTGCGCCATCACCCCCGAGCAGCAGGCACGCCGCGAGGCCGCGCAGCAACACTACCGCCAACAGCTGCAAACCGCCCTGGCCGCCCAATGCGACCCCGCCACCGCCGAGCTGATGCGCCGCCAGTTTGCCCTGGCCGAACTGCCGCAGGCCGAATTGAGCAAAGAGCAGCAGGCATTGCGCCTCGAATACATCGACAAAATCAACGACCCCATGTTTCAAGCCTGCTACAAAATGGCTTGGCAAAACCACATTTCCCAGCAGCGCCTGCAGCAAATCCGCCGCTACTATGACGATTGGGACGATTATTTTTATCCCTTCCGCCGCCACCCCTACTGGCGTTATTGGTAAAATCGCCGCCGCCGCATTTTCAGACGGCATTCAGCCTTTATCCGCGCCCCAAATCCGTTTACAATAGCCGCCTGATTCAGCGACACACCACACCACCATGATCATCCGGCTCGGCCGATGCCGCGCGCCCCGGCTTTCCCAAGGCGCAGCGGTCACCATCGGCAACTTCGACGGCGTACACCTCGGCCACCAACACATCCTGCAACAGCTCAAGCGCAAAGCCCTCGAGCTGGGGCTGCCCGTGGTCGCCGTCGTCTTCGAGCCGCAACCCAAAGAATTTTTCGCCCGCAAAACCGGCCGGCCGCTGCCCTACCGCATCACCCCCCTGCGTACCAAACTCGATTTGCTGCGCCAAACCGGCTGCGTCGATGCCGTATGGGTATTGCGCTTCAACCAAGCCTTTGCCGACATGAGCGCGCAAGAATTTATCGACTGCCTGCTGCGGCGCGATCTCAACACCCGCTACCTGCTGATCGGCGACGACTTCCGCTTCGGCGCAGGGCGCGAAGGCAGCTACGACATGCTCGCCGCCCAACCCGACATTCTCACCGAGCGCACTCCCTCCGTCATCACCGAAGACATCCGCACCAGCAGCACCGCCGTGCGCCAAGCCCTTTCAGACGGCCTGCTCGACTACGCCCGCAAACTCTCCGGCCACGACTACACTCTCAGCGGCAAAGTCAAACACGGCCGCAAACTCGGCCGCACCATCAACGCCCCCACCGCCAACATCCAGCTACCCCCCTACCATTACGCACTCAACGGTGTCTTCGTCGTCGAAGCCAGCGGCAGCTTCGGCACACGGCGCGGCGTCGCCAGCTTCGGCCTCAACCCCACCGTCAGCAGCAGCCGCGCCCAAAAGCTGGAAGTACACCTGTTCGACTATCAAGGCGACCTCTACGGCCAGCGCCTGAACATCCGCTTCCTGCACAAACTGCGTGACGAAATCAAATTCGACAACATCCCCGACCTCCAAGCCCAAATCGCCCGCGACATCGCCGCCGCCGCAAACTGGCAGCCCGAATAAGGACGCATTACCCCTTTGAAACCGGCGCGGCTTGTCTCTTTAATCCCCTTACGGGATAAACACACCTTAAACCACGCACAAGCCATTTAAACCGTCTGCCGTCTGAAAACAGACGTTTTGTTTTTCAGACGGCTATCTCCAATTTATCAGCGTGTAGCGTGGCTGGGCTTCAGCCCGGCTGTGACAAGCTCTTGCTGGGCTGAAGCCCAGCCTACTCGTTTCGTTTTTCTGAAAATTCAAGCATATATAGTCG
>NZ_BCWL01000187.1 GCF_001592185.1 Bergeriella denitrificans NBRC 102155 | reverse complement strand
TATAGTCGTTTTAATCTAACGAGATGATTATCGAATGATTACAGAATACACAAAAAGCCGTCTGAAAAATCGTATTTTCAGACGGCTTTTCTGATGGCGCGGGCTTATTTCAGCGCACGGATACCGACGGCGTCGCGTACTTGGTTCAGCAATTCGCGGGCTTCCTTGCGGGCTTTGGCGGCGCCGGCCTGCAGGATGTCTTCGATTTGCGCGGGGTTGGCGGTCAGCTCGGCGTAGCGTTCGCGCGGCTCGGCCAGCTCGGCGTTGATTTTTGCGGCCAAGAGTTTTTTGGCTTCGCCCCAGGCCAGACCTTCGGCGAGCATTTGGGTGAAGTCGGCGGTTTCAGACGGCGTGGCGAAGGCTTTGTAGATTTCGAACAAGGGGCTTTCGTCGGGCTGTTTCGGCTCGCCGGGTTCTTTTAAGTTGGTGATGATTTTGTTGACCGATTTTTGGGTTTTCTTGTCGCTTTCCCACAGCGGAATGGTGTTGCCGTAGGATTTGGACATTTTGCGCCCGTCCAAGCCGACCAGAAGCTCGACGTTTTCGTCGATTTTGACTTCGGGCAGGGTGAAGATTTCTTTAAAGCGGTGGTTGAAGCGGCCGGCGATGTCGCGCGCCATTTCGACGTGTTGGATTTGGTCGCGGCCGACGGGCACTTCTTGGGCTTTAAACATCAAAATATCGGCGCTCATCAGAATCGGGTAGCTGTATAAGCCCATTTCTACGCCGTGGTCTTGGTCTTCCTGGCCTTTGTCGAGATTGTCCTGTACCGCCGCTTTGTAGGCGTGGGCGCGGTTCATCAGGCCTTTGGCGGTGATGCAGGTCAGAATCCAGTTCAATTCCATGATTTCGGGAATGTCGCTTTGGCGGTAAAACGTGGTGCGCTCGGGGTTGAGGCCGCAGGAAAGCCAAGTAGCGGCCACGGCTTGGGTGGACTCGTGAATCATGGCGGGGTCGTGGCATTTGATGATGCCGTGGTAGTCGGCCAAAAAGAGGAAGGATTCGACATCGGGGCTTTGCGCGGCGCGGATGGCGGGGCGGATGGCGCCGACATAGTTGCCCAGGTGCGGGATGCCGGTGGTGGTAACGCCTGTGAGGACACGTTTTTTGCTCATGGTGGGCTTTCCTAAAATAATCAGGCCGTCTGAAAAATGCAGCCGACGGCGAAACAGGCTGATTATAGTGTAACGGCGGGAAAAGCGGAATATGCGGGCAGGGCTTTGCGGCAGCAAAGTGCGGCGGCTTCGGGGCGGTAATCCTATCTGCGCGGCCGGGTTTTTCGGGTATGGGGCGATACCGGAAGCGGTGCATTTTTCAGACGGCCTATTGCCGCGATAAAGCCGTCTGAAAAGTTATTCACATGATGAGTTTGAATTAATTTTATATAAAAACAATTATTTGTTAAAAATAGGGTCTGATTTTGATATTCGGCTATTGAGTTATCCACAGGTGGGCTTATATAGGGGATAACCGAATATTTCCGAGAGAGGAAAATGAATATGAGATTTGACAAACTGACTGCTAAATTCCAACAGGCACTTTCAGACGGCCAAAGCCTGGCGCTGGCAGCCGACAACAGCTATCTGGAAGCCGGCCATGTGTTGAAAGCCATGTTGGACGACCCGAATAGCGGCGCAGGTGCTTTGCTGGCGCATGCGGGCGTAAACGTGACGCAGGTAAAAACGCAATTGGCGCAAACCTTAAACGCGCTGCCGAAAGTATCGGGTAACGGCGGCGAAATCCTGCCGAGTCGCGAATTGCAGGCCGTCTTAAATTTGATGGATAAAGCTGCGACCAAGCGCGGCGATGCCTATATTGCCAGCGAATTGTTTTTACTGGCGCTGGTGCAGCAAAACGATGTGACCGGCAAAATTCTGAAAGAAGCCGGCGCGACCGAACAGAATATCAATGCGGCCATTGAGGCCGTGCGTGGAGGACAAAACGTGAACGACGCCCATGCAGAAGACCAACGCGAAGCCCTGAAAAAATACACCTTAGACCTGACCCAGCGCGCCCGCGAAGGCAAGCTCGACCCCGTTATCGGCCGCGACGACGAAATCCGCCGCGCCATTCAGGTATTGCAACGCCGCACCAAAAACAATCCCGTGCTCATCGGCGAGCCGGGCGTGGGCAAAACCGCGATTGTAGAAGGCTTGGCGCAGCGCATCGTCAACGGCGAAGTGCCGGAGAGCCTGCGTAACAAACGCCTGCTGGTGTTGGATTTGGCGGCTTTGATTGCCGGAGCGAAATACCGCGGCGAGTTTGAAGAACGCTTGAAAGGCGTGTTGAACGATTTGGCCAAAGACGACGGCAACACTTTGATTTTCATTGACGAAATCCATACCTTGGTCGGCGCGGGCAAAACCGACGGCGCGATGGACGCGGGCAACATGCTGAAACCCGCATTGGCACGCGGCGAGCTGCACTGCATCGGCGCGACCACGCTCGACGAATACCGCCAATACATCGAAAAAGACGCCGCACTGGAACGCCGTTTCCAAAAAGTATTGGTGGGCGAGCCGAGCGTGGAGGATACCATTGCGATTTTGCGCGGCTTGCAGGAGCGTTACGAAATCCACCACGGCATCGACATTACCGACCCCGCAATTGTCGCCGCCGCCGAATTGAGCGACCGCTACATCACCGACCGCTTCCTGCCCGACAAAGCCATCGACCTGATTGACGAAGCCGCCAGCCGCATCAAAATGGAGCTGGACAGCAAGCCCGAGCAGATGGACAAACTCGACCGCCGCATCATTCAGCTCAAAATGGAAAAAATGCACGTCGGCAAAGAAAGCGACGAAGCCAGTAAAAAACGCCTGGAGCTGATTGACGAAGAAATCGACGGTCTGCAAAAAGAATACGCCGATTTGGACGAAATCTGGAAGGCCGAAAAAGCAGCCTCTTCCAGCTCCGCCGATTTGAAAAAACAAATCGACGATTTGAAAGTGAAAATCGAGCAGGCCAAACGCCAAGGCGATTATGCCCGCGCATCCGAGTTGGAATACGGCGAACTGCCGAAATTGGGCGAACAATTGCAGGCGGCGGAAAGCCAGCCGGAAGCAAAAAAGGCCAACAAGCTGTTCCGCACCGAAGTGGGGGCAGACGAAGTGGCGGAAATCGTTTCCCGCATGACCGGCATCCCCGTTGCCAAAATGATGGAAGGCGAACGCGAAAAACTGCTGAAAATGGAAGAAGTCTTGCACCGTCGCGTGGTCGGGCAAGACGAAGCCGTCCGCGCCGTGGCCGACGCCATCCGCCGCAGCCGCTCCGGACTGGCCGATCCCGACAAGCCCTACGGCAGCTTCCTGTTTTTAGGCCCGACCGGCGTGGGCAAAACCGAACTGTGCAAAACACTGGCAGGCTTCCTGTTTGACAGCGAAGACCATTTGATCCGCATCGATATGTCGGAATACATGGAAAAACACAGCATCGCCCGCCTGATTGGCGCGCCTCCGGGCTACGTCGGCTACGAAGAAGGCGGCTACCTCACCGAGCAGGTGCGCCGCAAACCGTACAGCGTCATTTTGCTCGACGAAGTGGAAAAGGCACATCCCGACGTGTTCAACATTTTGCTGCAAGTGCTCGACGACGGCCGCCTGACCGACGGACAAGGCCGCACGGTAGATTTCAAAAACACCGTGGTGGTGATGACCTCCAATATCGGCAGCCAGCACATCCAGCAAATGGGTACGGCCGATTACGACGCGTTGAAAGAAGTCGTGATGGAAGACGTGAAAGAACACTTCCGCCCCGAGCTGATTAACCGCATCGACGAAGTCGTCGTATTCCACGGCCTCGCGCAGGAGCATATCCGCAGCATCGCCAAAATCCAGCTCCAATCCTTGGAAAAACGCCTTGCCGCGCAAAACCTGCACCTGCAGGTATCCGACGCCGCGCTCGACCTCATCGCCCAAGCCGGCTTCGACCCGATTTACGGTGCCCGTCCGCTCAAACGCGCCATCCAGTCGGAAATCGAAAACCCGTTGGCCAAAGCGCTTCTGGCCGGACAATACGCGCCCGAGAGCGAAATCCGCGTTGGCGAAGAAAACGGCGTGCTGGTGTTTGCATAAACTTGAACGCATCCGATTAGTCCGCGCGGCTGTATGAAGCTGCTGCAAACAAGCCGTCTGAAAAATGCGATTTTT
>NZ_BCWL01000186.1 GCF_001592185.1 Bergeriella denitrificans NBRC 102155 | reverse complement strand
TATATTTCTCAACCGTTTGCCTTATTCTGAACGCACGTTAAAAAACAGACAATCAACCCGCATCCACAGGCTGCCAGCCCTCTTTGCGGCCTTTCAGCGGCGGCAGGAAGGCGGGTGCCATCAACTGCAGCTGCCACAGATAATCGGCATAGCCGTAGCGGTCGGTGCGCTCGGGGTCGATTTCGGTGGCAATCTCGTTTTCGCGTCCCTGATAAATCAAGGTAGCGAAATCGGGGTTGATTAACACGGCCTTGCCCACGGCGGCAAATTCCACCCAGCCGCTGTCGAGCGCGCGGCGCACGTCGTCGGCGGTAAAGAGGTTGCCCACGCCAATCAGCGGGAAGGCACCACCGATGCGCTCGTGAATCAAATCCAGGCGGCTGCGGGCGGTATCGGCACCTCGGCGGGCTTTTTTGTAGAAGTCCCACAGCGAAACGTGCAGGTATTGCAAGGCTTTGGTTTTCAGCGCGTCAATCAGGGCAAACGTGTCTTCCATGGTGATGCCGTCTTCCTGCGGCTCTTCCGGCGACAGGCGGTAGCCGATGATGAAATCGTCGCGGCCGTGTGCGGCTTTGGCGGCAATCACGGCATCGGTCACGGCCAGCGGGAAGCGCAGGCGGTTACTGCGGCTGCCGCCCCATTCGTCTTCGCGACGGTTGAAATGGCCGGACACAAACTGTTGCAGCAGATAGCCGTTGGCACCGTGGATTTCCACGCCGTCAAACCCCGCGCGGATGGCCAAATCGGTCGCTTTGCCGAATGCGGCAATCAGCGCTTCGATTTCGTCTGCCGTCAGCGCGCGCGTTGCTTTGCTCGGCCGGCCGGCGGCATCGGTACCGGCCGGCAAGTCGGACGGCGCGACTTTATCGCGGCCGCCGATGATGCCGTCCACCGCCTGCCAGCCGCCGTGATGGATTTGCAGAATGGCTTTCGCGCCCTGCGCCTGAATGATGGCGGCGGTTTCCTTCAGGCTCGCCAAATGGGCTTCGTCGTAGGCGCAAGGCTCGCCGGCAAAGGCTTTGCCCTCGGGCGACACCAGCGTGGCGGCGGTGATAAACAGGCCGAAATCGCGGGCGCGGTTGCCGATAAAGGTGCGCTCGGCGTCCGACAGCGTACCGTCTTCATTGGAGGCCCAGTGGGTCATCGGGGCGACCACCAGGCGGTTTTTGACTTCCACGCCGTTGTTGAACGTATAGGCTTGGAACAGGGTGTGTTCGTGGTTTTGAGACACGGGCTATCCTTTTTTTTCATAAACTTCAGCCGAGCCGATATAAAGGCCGCCGCGCCGATTTTCAAACAGCTTTTACACAGCCTTGCACAGCCCGCAGGCCGTCTGAAAAACACGCGCCGCCAAGCTGCTCTTTTTATTCGGAATATCCGGCAGCCGAAATATTTTCCTGCCCCGCGCGGCTTTTTTTGCGGCGCGGCGGCAATCTGCCATTTTCTTCCGTTAAAAAGTCTTTACATTCAAAACGCCTCTTTCGGCGGCGGCATCGGCAGCATTTTTTGCCACGCCCGCATTTTCAGACGGCATTAAATTTTGCACACGCGCCGCAGCAGGTATTTCCGCCCGCAACGCGTCCGAGCGCGCAAACGGCATTCGATAAACTATTCACAATAGGCTGCACCGCCATGCCCTGCCCTTGCCCGGCCTGCGCTCGGCCGCACCCTGCCCGCAAACGATTTTCCGCCGACTGCATAAGGCTCTGCGCCTTTGCGGCAGGCGGCGGTTTTTCAGACGGCCTTGCGTGATTATCTTATTAAAAATTAATACGTTAACAAATATTGCCAGCCGATTTCTTTTATTGTACTGTGCCCTTTCCTCTTATCGGAAGCCGCCCTCTGCCGCTTCCAAGATGCCGCTTCATACCCACCATACCAAAACATAAAAAAAGACAGTCCGCGAAAAAAGCATGCCGCAGCCCTGCCGCGCCGTGCCGATTTCTTGACTGAATTTAACTTCTACAAGGAAAAACCATGAGCGACATCCGTCTGACTGCCGGGGCAGCACGCCCGACGGCAGCCCCGCCGACATCCGGCATCCACCACACCCCCAACCCCGCCGCCTCGATTGACGAGCGCGTGCTGGTGCATCCGAAATTCCAGCGCATGGCCCGGCAGAAATCGGTCATCGGCTGGGCATTTTCCGCCGTGATTTTTTTGGTTTACGTCTCCTTTATCTGGGTTATCGGCACCAGCCCGCAGCTCTTTGCCGCGCGGGTCAACCCCGACGGCGTCACCACTTGGGGCATCTACATCGGCATTTTCGTGATTGTGTTCTCATTTGTAATGACGGGCATTTATGTGTGGATTGCCAACAGCCGCTTCGATGCGATGACGCAGGAAGTGGTGGCCGAAGTGATGGAAGGAGCGGAAAAATGATGAAACACCTGCTGATTGCCGTGCTGCTGCCGCTCTGCGGCGCGGCCTACGCCGATGCCATCGGCGGCGATGTGGAAAAACAGGCCACCAACTGGACGGCGATTATCATGTTTTTCCTGTTTGTCGGCTCAACCCTGTTCATCACCAAATGGGCGGCCAAGCAGAATAAATCGGCCAAGGATTTCTACACCGGCGGCGGCGGTATTTCCGGCACGCAAAACGGCCTGGCCATCGCGGGCGACTATATGTCGGCAGCGGCTTTTCTGGGCGTATCGGCCATCGTGTTCAGCCGCGGCTACGACGGCCTGATTTATTCGGTGGGCTTTGTGGTCGGCTGGCCGATTGTGCTGTTTCTGATGGCCGAGCGGCTGCGTAATTTGGGCAAATTCACGTTTTCCGACGTGGCCGCCTACCGCTTCAACCAAAAACCGGTGCGCCTGTTTGCCGCCAGCAGCACGCTACTGATTGTGTCGCTCTACCTGATTGCCCAAGTGGTGGGCGCGGGCAAGCTGATTCAGCTGCTGTTCGGCTTGGACTATATCTTCGCCGTGGTGTTGGTCGGCGCGCTGATGATTGTGTATGTCTTGTTCGGCGGCATGCTGGCCACGACTTGGGTGCAGATGATTAAGGCCGTATTGCTGCTGGGCGGCGCATCGCTGATTTCGTTTTTGGTGTTGAAACACGCGGGCTTCAGCCTGGAAAATATGTTTGCATCCGCCGTATCCGTGCACGAACAGGGCGAAAAAATCATGGCACCCGGCAGCATGGTGAAAAACCCGATTGACGCGCTCTCGCTCGGCCTGGCGCTGATGTTCGGCACTTGCGGCCTGCCGCACGTCTTGATGCGCTTCTTTACCGTACCCGATGCACGCGAAGCCCGCAAATCCGTGGTGGTTGCCACCGGCTTGGTCGGCTATTTCTTCCTGCTCACCGGCATCATCGGCTTCGGCGCCATCATCATGCTGACCCGCGACAATCCGCAGTTTTTCACCGAAATGCTGAAAAACGGCCGCACCGTGTATGAAATGGTCGGCGGCACCAATATGACCGCCGTGCATCTTTCCAGCGCGGTCGGCGGCGATTTCCTGCTGGGCTTTATCTCTGCCGTGAGCTTCGCCACCATTTTGGCCGTGGTTGCCGGCCTGACCCTGTCGGGCGCATCGGCGGTCAGCCACGACATCTACTCCTCGGTTATCCGCAAAGGCAAGGCCACGCCGCGCGAGGAAATGCGGATTTCCAAAGCCGCCACGCTGGTCTTGGGCGTGATGGCGGTGGTCTTGGGCTTGGCGTTTGAAGACCAAAACGTCGCCTTTATGGTCGGTCTCTGCTTCGCCATCGCCGCATCCGCCAACTTCCCTGTGCTGATGCTGAGTATGTATTGGAAAGGCCTGACCACGCGCGGTGTGGTGGCGGGCGGCTTGAGCGGCCTGATTGGCGCGTTTGTGCTGATTGTGCTCGGGCCGAACGTATGGGTGGCGGTATTGGGCAACGAAAGCCCCGTCTTCCCTTACGGCAGCCCCGCGCTCTTTACCATTCCGCTGGCCTTCATCGTCGCCTGGGTGGTGTCGCTGGCCGATCAATCCGAGCAGGCTGTGGCCGACAAATCCCGCTTCGCCGCGCAATACGTCCGCTCCATGACCGGCATCGGCGCGGCCAAAGCATCCGACCACTAATCCCGTTGTCTGCATAGCCGTACAATAAAAAAGCCGTCTGAATATCGCTTGCTGCGTGCAAACAAAATATTCAGACGGCTTTTGCTGCGTTTTCAAGGCTATCCGTGTGC
>NZ_BCWL01000185.1 GCF_001592185.1 Bergeriella denitrificans NBRC 102155 | reverse complement strand
GCTGGGTGCAGCAGTTTGTCAATGCGCAGATTGCCGCGTCCGACCCGCAAAACCGGACAGGTGTCGACCTTGATACCACGGTTACACCCACCTTTTTCCGCAATGCCACCGCAGCGGCAGGCCTGCCGACAACCGGAGACTACGGCGGCTTGGTTTTAGGCCACGCCAGCGACTGCACGCAGATTCTTGCTGAAGCGGGCAGGCTGTGGGTGCGCGGCAACGACAACAATCCGATTACCGGCGCGGAAGGCTGGTCGGTATGGGATAGGCTGGCGCGGGAACAAGACGTGATGATGTTAAACGGCAACCAAACCGTAGCGGGCGTGAAGACCTTCACCTCCGCCCCCGTCATGGCGGGGCTGACCGTCAACCGCAGCGACGGGCGCACCGCCGCGCTGGGCATAGGCGGCAGCGACACCTACCTGATGAACAAAACCAGCAACAAAACGCTGCAACTCAAAGACAACGGCTCGCTCGAGTACAGCAACGACAAAATCATGCTGTATTCCGACCGAAGCGACGCGGTCAACCTAAACGACACAGCCAAGCTCGCTACCAGCCGTGCCGTCAAAACCGCCTATGACAAAGCCGTAGCCGCAGAAAATGCCGCCCTCCAAGCTGCCCCAAGCGGAGCAATCATGTATTACGAAGGCGACACCGCGCCACCCGGCTGGCTGAAAGCCAATGGTGCTGCCGTTTCACGCAAAACTTACGCCAAACTGTTTGCCATTTTCGGCACCCGCTATGGCGCGGGCAACGGCACGACCACTTTCAACCTGCCTGACCGACGCGGCGAATTCCTGCGCGGCTGGGACGACGGGCGTGGGGTGGATGCGGGGCGGGCGTTGGGCTCGGCGCAGGCCGACGCGTTCCAGGGACATGCCCGTAATTTGAAGCGCAGCGAAAGCAACGCGCGTATGCACGGCCTCAACTACCATCAGGTTGTCGCCATGAATAGCAGCGATATGAGCCCGGCTCCGGCCGTTGTCGACCAAGGGGATAACTGGCATACCCATGACTACCTGCCGCACCTGAACTACGGTACCCCGCGCGTTGCCGCCGAAACCCGCCCCCGCAACATCGCCTTGCTGGCCATCATCAAAATCTAATCCCGAAAGGACAACCTTATGACCCAAATCCAATGGACCAAACCCGTCTGCCAACTCGATTCAGACGGCCTGTTTGTCGGCATGACCGAAGCCGACCTCGACATCTACGCCCGCGACGGCAGCTACCTTATCCCGGGCGGCTGTATCGAAGCCGAAGCCCCGTCCGACATCCCCGCCGGCAAAGCCGCATGTTGGAACGGCGAAGGCTGGGACTTTATCGATGATTATCGCGGCCGAACCGCCTACGACACCGCCACCGGCCAAGCCGTCACCATCGAAAAAGCCGGTGCGCTTTCAGACGGCCTCACCCTCGAACCGCGCCCGTCGGAGTGTCACGACTGGAACGCCCAAAAGAAACAGTGGCAGCCCGACCCCGACAAACAGGCCGCGCTCAAAGCCCGCCGCCAAGCCGCCGCGTGGGAAGCCATCAAAGCCCGCCGCGCCCAAGCCGTCACCGCAGGCGTATGGGTTGAATCCGCCGGAAAATGGTTTCACAGCGACGCGTCCAGCCGCCAGCAATACATCTTCCTGCGTACCTTGCCTGCCTTACCCGACAACCTGCAATGGAAAACGATGGACGGCAGCTTCGTCCAAATGACCAAAACCCTGCTGGATGAGCTTTCCATGACGCTCTTAACGTGCGAACAGGCCGACTTCGCCAACGCCGAACGCCACCGCGCCGCCATGCTCGCCGCCGACAATCCCGAAGCATACGACTTCTCAAGCGGCTGGTCGGCCGCCCCCGAACAGTAGGTCGGGCATTTATGCCCGACGCCCAAAGCAACCGTAAATCCGGCATTTATGCCCGACACCATCTAAAAAAAACGAAGGAAACCCCAAATGACCCGAGTGTATTTAGCCTGCTACAAAGGCGGCCGCGACTGGAAAGGCTGGAAACAGGCATGGCCGTATCTCAAAGCCCGCGCCGCCGACCGCCTGATCCGCCTGTTCACGCGCGGGCCGTACAGCCATTGCGAGATTGCCGTAGCCGAAAGAGGCGGCCGCTACCGCTGCTACTCCAGCTCCGTGCGCGACGGCGGCGTGCGCCTCAAAACCATGCCCCTGCCGTCTGAAAAATGGGACTTAATCCCGCTGCCGCCCGAAACCGCCGCAGCCGCCGCCGCCCTGTACGAGCAAACCAAAGCCGCAGGCTACGACTGGCGCGGCGCACTGGGCACGGTACTCGGCCTGCGCCAAAGCCGCACCCGTTGGTTCTGCTCCGAATGGTGCGCCCGCGCCCTGCGCCTGAGCGAAGCGTGGACGTACAGCCCCAACTGCTTGGCCGCTCTTATGCGGGGACGGGATTTTTAAAACCGTTTAAAATCCCCAAAGCAAAAGCCCTGTCACAATGACAGGGCTTTCTTTATGGAAAGACGGCGACGCGGCGGTGTTGGAGCACCAACCGCGCCGGCCAAGCAGAGTAAGCCTGCATTGACCCAAAGCCGCCGCCTCGCGAGGCAGGGCGGATTGTATCACTAACCAATGTGGGAAACATCAAAAAATGCAATTCCGTTGCACAAATTGTAACAAACTACTGGCAGTCGGCCGCGGCGACTTCGAAATCAAATGCCCGCGCTGCAAAGCAAGCAACCGCTGCCGCTCTTTAACAACCGAGAATGCCGCCGAGCATCGTGACCCGAAAGGAAACCATGAATGCTCGATAAAACGACCCCAAAACCAATAGTGCCGTGGATGGGCGGTAAACGCCGCTTGGCCAAACACCTGCTGCCCATGTTCCCCAAGCATACTTGCTACGTCGAACCCTTCTGCGGCGGTGCGGCCTTGTTCTTTATGCGCCCCGAACCTGCCAAAGCCGAAGTGCTCAATGACATCAACGGCCAGCTCATCAATCTCTACCGCGTGGTACAACACCACTTTGACGAGTTCGTGCGCCAGTTCGAATGGACGCTGACCAGCCGCGAAGTATTCGCCCGCCTGCAATCCACGCCGCCAGAATGCATGACCGACATCCAACGCGCTGCACGCTTCTTTTATCTGCAACACAACGCATTCGGCGGCAAAACGGTCGACCAACATTTCGGCACCGCCACGACCGCCCGCTCATGGAGTGCCGCCGACATCGCAAGCCGTCTGAAAGCCGCACAGCACCGCCTAGGCGGCGTCATCATCGAAAACGAGCCGTGGGACAAGTGTTTCAAACGCTACGACCGCGAACACACCTTCTTCTACCTCGACCCGCCGTACTGGCAGACCGCAGGCTACGACCGCGCCTTTAATTGGGCGCAATACGAGCTGCTGGCCAAACTGATGAAAGAGAGCAAAGGCAAAGCCATGCTCTCCATCAACGACCACCCCGACATCCGCGACCTGTTCAAAGACTTCCGCACCGAACGGCTGGAGCTGGCCTACAGCGTTTCCCGCGATAAAACGCAAAAGACCAGCGGCGAGCTGGTCATCTGCAACTGGTAGGCCGTCTGAAACAGGCAAAACAAAAGCGACGCTGCCGTCGCTTTTGTTACACTTTTTTCTTCTCCGCTGCCCGATAACCCGCTTCGTAAGCGGCTTTCAATGCTGCTTATTCATTTACACGCCACCACAACAATCAAAGCTTTCAAATAAGGCGTACCCACAGGCAACCCCGTTTCCCGAGCCATATCTTTGCCGAACGACCAGCCCAGCCATCTGTCCAACGCCGCCGCTACCGCCGCACCATCATCTAAGCCGGTTGCCAAACCGCAGACGACATCGTCCGCAAAATGCCGACCGTGGCGCGTATCCAAAAATAAAGCCACATCTTCGGCAAACTCGCCGGTAGCGGCGGTAATTCCTGCTACCGCAATATTCCACAAAGCCTGCGGACGGTCATGATGCAGGGCAACAGTACCGTAAAATCCGTAATCTTCATTTTGGGTTTGGGGGATATTCATGTCGTACTCCTTATTTAAGTTGCACACATGATGCCGCACCTCCGCCCAAAAGCCGAGCAACCCGATTGCTTTGTTTGGCCACAAATAAAAATTCCTGCCTTTGTCGGGCAGGAATTGCAACCTTGTTGCACTATGTGCAATAAAATCAGAAGTCGATTTATCTCAAAAATTGCGGAAATTTTTCGCGCGCGGCTTCA
>NZ_BCWL01000184.1 GCF_001592185.1 Bergeriella denitrificans NBRC 102155 | reverse complement strand
TATATATCCGTTATCATGGCATACAGATAAAAAAAGGCCGTCTGAATATCCATGCAGATATTCAGACGGCTTTTTTTACATCAAATGCTTATTTCGACTGCTTATTTGATGATTTGTTCCAATTCGCCTTTGGCGTATTTTTCCGCCATTTTGTCTAGGGAAACCGGTTTGATTTTTGAGGCTTGGCCTTCGCAGCCGAATGCCAGATAGCGGTCAACGCAGATTTGCTTCATGGCTTCTACGGTCTTGCTCAGGTATTTGCGCGGGTCGAATTCAGACGGGTTTTCCGCCATAAATTTGCGGATGGCACCGGTAGAGGCCAGGCGCAGGTCGGTGTCGATGTTGACTTTGCGCACGCCGTATTTGATGCCTTCTACGATTTCTTCCACGGGTACGCCGTAGGTTTCGCCGATGCTGCCGCCGTGTTCGTTAATCACTTTCAGCCATTCTTGCGGCACGGAGCTGGAGCCGTGCATCACGATGTGGGTGTTGGGCAGGGCTTCGTGGATTTCTTTGATGCGGTCGATACGCAATACGTCGCCTGTCGGCGGGCGGGTGAATTTGTAGGCACCGTGGCTGGTGCCCACGGCAATCGCCAGCGCGTCCACGCCGGTATCTTTCACGAAGCGCACGGCATCTTCCACGCTGGTCAGCATTTGGTCGTGGCTCAGTTTGCCGACTGCGCCCACGCCGTCTTCTTCGCCGGCTTCGCCGGTTTCCAGATTGCCCAGTACGCCGATTTCACCTTCAACGGAGACGCCGCAGGCATGGGAGAAGTTCACCACAGTGCGGGTTACGTCCACATTGTATTCGTAGCTGGACGGGGTTTTGCCGTCGGCCATCAGCGAGCCGTCCATCATCACGGAGGAGAAGCCGAGCTGGATGGAGCGTTGGCACACATCGGGCGATGCGCCGTGGTCTTGGTGCATCACAACGGGGATATGCGGGAATTCTTCTACTGCGGCCAAAATCAGGTGGCGCAGGAAAGGTGCGCCGGCATATTTGCGCGCGCCCGCGCTGGCCTGCACGATGACCGGGGCGTTGACTTGGTCGGCCGCTTCCATAATGGCACGCATCTGTTCGAGGTTGTTGACGTTGAATGCGGGCAGGCCGTAGCTGTTTTCTGCGGCATGGTCGAGTAATTGGCGCATGGATACGAGGGCCATAAAAGTCTCCTGAGCTAGGGTTTCAAATGGGTTCGGCTTCAAATTATAATGGTTTTTGAATGAAAAAACTACACAGGGCTACACTTGCCTTTATATATTAATGAAATGCGGTGCGAAGCGCGGCGGGCGGCGGATTTTGCCCGTAACCGGTTTCGCCTGTGGCCGATATGGACGATAATAGCCGTCTGAAAACGATAGGAAATAAGCCATGCCGAAAATAGTCGTCGAAATGCCCGAAAACAGATTGTTTGCCACATATCTGGCGGTAGGGGTAGGGGATTTGAATTACGGCAATCATTTGAGCAACGATGCCGTTTTGCGGCTGTGCCACGAAGTGCGGATGCGTTGGCTGGCGGCGGCCGGTTGGAGCGAATTGGACGCGGGCGGCGCGGGGCTGATTATGGCGGACGCGGCGGTGCAGTATCTGGCGCAGGCGCATTACGGCGACGGGCTGCGGGTGGAAATGGGCGCGGCGGAAATCGGCCGGAGCGGCTTTGCGCTGCTGTATCACATCATCCGCGAAGCCGACGCTCGGAGCATTGCGCGGGTGCGGACGGGCATGGTCTGCTTCGATTACGCCCGCCAAGCCGTCTGCCGCTTGCCGGGGGCTTTGAAACACACTTTGGAGGCCGTCTGAAAATGAAGCCGTCTGAATTTTCCGAACATTATCCGGCCTATCTGCTGGTTTTGCAGCAGCAGGGAAAATCGGCGCATACCGTGGCCGCATACGGGCGCGATTTGGCGCAGCTGGACACGCTGTTGTCGGAAAACGGCTGCGAAGGGGATGCACTTGGCCGCAGCCATTTTATCGCAGCGTTTAAAAAACTGTCGCAGCGCGGCATCAGCGAGCGCAGCTTGGCGCGCAAATTGTCGGTATGGCGGCAGTATTGCGGCTGGCTGCAGCAAAACGGCCTGCTGGCCGCCGATCCGACCGTGGGTTTGTCGGCGCCGAAAGCAGGAGAGCGGCTGCCGAAAGCCCTGCAGCAGGAGCAGCTCAACCATATGTTGAACCAGAGCAGCGGCGACGAGCCTTTGTCCCTGCGCGACCAAGCCGTGTTCGAGCTGCTTTACGGCAGCGGCCTGCGCTTGAGCGAAGTGGTCGGCTTGGATATACAGGACGTTTTGCTGGACGCGGGCTGGGTGACGGTGATGGGTAAGGGCGGCAAGCAGCGGCAAGTGCCTTTGGTGGGCAAAAGCATAGAAGCCATACGCGCTTATCTGCCGCATCGCGCCGCTGCGGAGGGCGAGCGGGCGCTGTTTACCAACCGCAAAGGCAGCCGGCTCGGCCAGCGCCAAATCCAAAAACGCCTGCAGGCATGGTCGGCGGCGCAGGCGGGCGGGCAGCATATTTCGCCGCATATGCTGCGCCACAGCTATGCTACCCATCTGCTGCAGGCCTCGCGCGATATCCGCGCGGTGCAGGAATTGCTGGGGCACAGCAATCTTTCCACCACCCAGATTTATACCAAGCTGGATTTCGACCATCTGGCCAGAGTGTACGATGATGCCCACCCGAGGGCGCGCCGCAACAAGCGGGAGAAATAAAAAAAAGCCGTCTGAAAATAGAGATTTTCAGACGGCTTTTTTCAATCAGGCAAACAGGGGAAATCACCCTGTCAGCCCGCCCACATATTTCACGATGGTCACCAGGCTCAATACCGCCATCAGGCCGGTGACCACAACGCCGGCGGCCGTCATCCACAGCGGGTGTTTGTAATCACCGACAATTTTGCTCTTATAGGCCGCAATCAGAATCAGACCCAGCGAAACAGGCAGAATCAGGCCGTTGAGCGTGCCCACCAGCACCAGCACTTGCGCGGGGCGGCCGATAGTGGCGAACACGGCGGTCGAAATCACGATAAAGCCGATAATCCATTTGTTTCTGTTGCGCTCGATAGACGGGCTCAGTCCGGAGAAAAACGATACCGAGGTATAGGCCGCACCGATGACCGAGGTAATCGAAGCCGCCCAAATCACCATACCGAAAATCAGCAGTCCGGCTTTGCCCGCCACATGCTCGAACGGCGTGGAAGCCGGGTTTTGCGGATTGAGCGCCACACCTTGCGCCACCACGCCCAGCACCGCCAAAAACAGCACCACCCGCATCACCGAAGCAATCAGGATGGCGCGCACGGAGCTTTGGCTGACTTCCGGCAAAGCCGCACGGCCTTTGATACCCGCGTCCAGCAGGCGGTGTGCGCCCGCAAACGTGATGTAGCCGCCGACCGTGCCGCCGACCAGGGTAACGATGGCGATGGCGTCCAGTTTTTCCGGCACGAAAGTACGCGCGGCCGCTTCGCCCAACGGCGGATTGGCCTGCCATGCGACATAGATGGTCAGCGCAATCATGATGAAGCCCATCAGCTGCGCGAATTTGTCCATCGCCCGCCCCGCCTCTTTAAACAGGAAAATGCCGATGGCAATCATGCCGCTGATGACTGCCCCCGTTTCGGGCGACAGGCCGGTCAGCAGGTTCAAACCCATGCCCGCGCCGCCGACGTTGCCGATATTGAAAGCCAAGCCGCCGATGACGATTAATGCGGCCAAAAAATAGCCCGCGCCCGGCAGTACTTTATTGGCAATATCCTGCGCGCGCATTTCGGATACGGCGATAATGCGCCAGATATTCAGTTGCGCACCGATATCGAGCAGGATGGACAAAAGAATCACGAAACCGAAGCTGGCGGCCAAGGTTTGGGTAAACGTTGCCGTTTGGGTAAGGAAACCCGGGCCGATGGCCGAAGTCGCCATCAGAAAAGCCGCGCCGATTAGGGCATTGCGGCGGTCGGAAGATTGGGACATGGTGATACTCCTTTGTTGGTGTGTTTCCGGCCGGTATGCCGTCTGAAAAGGAATGCGCGGGTGCTTCTTTCAAACGGCACGGGAAAACCTTTATCGTAAAAAAATGGGAAACCTGCGGCTTTGCCGTATGACTTATAGCTGGAAACCTTTATTCTGCATACAGGAGGCTGAGCGCAGTCGAAGCCCTGCTTGCGGCTTTGACTGCGCTCAGCCGCTTGAAGAATAT
>NZ_BCWL01000183.1 GCF_001592185.1 Bergeriella denitrificans NBRC 102155 | reverse complement strand
TATCACGCCCCGCGCGGCGGAAAATAAACGGGCCACCCGAGGGCAGCCCGTTGATACGGCGGTTTAGGATTGTGCGGCGCGTTCGGCGGCCAGCTTTTCCTGACGGTAGGCTTCGGCGGCTTCCCGCTCCCGCTTGGTGGCCTGGCGCATCATCCAGTAGTTGATGACAATCACCAGCGTGCCGATGATGCCGATTAAAATCGTTGCCAGCACGTTCATCTGCGGGTCGAGGCCGAGTTTGATTTTCGAGAAAATCACCTGCGGCAGGGTGGACGAACCCGGGCCGGAGAGGAAGGAGGTAATCACCAAATCATCCAGCGACAGGGTAATGCCGAGTAGGAAGCCCGAGGCGATGGCCGGAGCAATCAGCGGCAGGGTAATCACGAAAAAGATTTTCAGCGGGCGCGCGCCCAAATCCATGGCGGCTTCTTCCAGCGACTGGTCCAGCTCAATCAGGCGCGAGCGGATGACGACGGTGATGTAGGCCATGCACAGGGTGGTGTGCCCCAGGAAAATGGTGAAAAAGCCGCGGTCGAAATACAGCGCCTGCAGCCATTCGCTGTTTTGCAGAAACATCTGTACCTGGATAATCAGCAGCAGCATGGACAGGCCGGTAATCACGTCGGGCATCACCATGGGCGCGGAAATCATGCCGGCAAACAGGGTGCTGCCGCGGAAGCGTTTAATCCGCGCCATGGCATAGCCCGCCAGCGTGCCGAGCACCACGGCGGCCAGTGAGGACACTAAGGCAATCCGCAGCGACAGCCAGGCGGCTTCCAAAATGGTGTCGTTTTGCAGCAGCGCGGCATACCATTTGGTGGAGAAGCCGCCCCATACGGTCACCAGCTTGGATTCGTTAAACGAGTAAATCACCAGAATAAACAGGGGGATATACAGAAACGCCATCGACAGGCAGAGCATGAGTTTCAGAAACCACGACAGTTTGTTTTTCTGCATTATTTGCCTCCTTCTTCGATTTCTCGGTTTTCGTAGTGCTGGAACAGGGCAATCGGTACCACCAGCAACGCCACCATGACAACGGCAACAGCAGAAGCCAGCGGCCAGTTGTTTTGGTCGAAGAATGCCTGCCACAATACTTTACCGATCATCAGGTTTTCCGATCCGCCGACCAGCTCGGGAATCACAAATTCGCCGACGGCGGGGACGAATACCAGCATGGAGCCGGCGATGATGCCGGTTTTGGAGAGCGGCAGCGTGATGGTAAAGAAGGATTTAATCGGACCTGCACCCAAGTCGGAAGCGGCTTCCAGCAGGCGGCCGTCGAGTTTGACCAGCTGGGTGTAGAGCGGCAGAATCATAAACGGCAGATAGGCATACACCATCACCAGATTCAGCGAGAAGGCGTTGTAAAACAAATCGAGCGGCTCGCTGATGATGCCGTATTTCAACAGGAAGTTGTTGACGATGCCGTTGTGACCCAACAGACCCATCCAGGCGTACACGCGCAGCAGGAAAGATGTCCAGAAAGGCAGCATGATGGCCAGCAGCAGGCCGTTGCGGATGGACGGGTGGGCGCGGGAAATCGCGTAGGCGGTGGGGTAGCCGATCAGCAGGCAGATGACGGTAGTGGTCAGCGCGGTTTTAATCGACGACCAGTAAGTCAGCAGGTAGATGTTATCGCCGTTGCTGCCGCTGAACGGATTGAGCATTTGGCCCAATGTCGTCCAGAAGTTTTGGAAGATATCGGCATAATTCTGATAGCTGACGGCAATATTCAGACGGCCTAAATCTTCGTCCACCGTGGTTAAGGGGGTAAACGGCGGAATGGCGATTTCCTGCTCCGCAAAGCTGATTTTCAGCACGATGGCGAAAGGTACGAGGAAAAAGACCAGCAGCCAGATATACGGCACGGCCACCACGGCGCGGCGGCCTTTGGGGCGCAGCAGCGCTTTTTTGAGGGTATCGAATAATTTCATTACACCACCTCCGCTTTAACGGAACAACGGAGTCGGCTGGTTTTCCGGCCAGCTGACATATACGGTTTCGTCCCAAGTCGGCGGCGTGATGTTGCGCACATACCAGTAGGGAGCGGGCACTTGACTCTTGATAACGCGGCCGTTGGCCAGCTTGATGTGGTAGATGGCGAAGCTGCCCAGATAGGCGATTTCTTTCACCGTACCCTGTGCCCAGTTGAAGTCGCCCAGGTGGTCGGGTTTTTCTTTATACAGATCGATGTCTTCGGGGCGGATGCTCACCCACAAATCCTGCTCGGCCGGGCCGCCTAAGCCGTGGTCGATGCGGACGTGTTTTTCCAAGCCTTCGCATTCGATAACGGCATAGTCGGCATGGTCTTCAATCACCACGCCTTCGAAAATATTGGTTTCGCCGATAAATTCGGCGGTAAAGCGGCTGTTCGGGTAGTCGTACACATCGGCCGGCGTGCCCACTTGCTGCAGCTGGCCTTCGGACATAATGGCGATGCGTGTGGCCATGGTCATGGCTTCTTCCTGGTCGTGGGTCACCATGATGCAGGTGACGCCGACCTGCTCCAGCGTATTCACCAATTCAAATTGGGTTTGCTGGCGCAGTTTTTTGTCCAATGCGCCCAAAGGCTCATCGAGCAACAGGATTTTCGGACGTTTGGCCAAACTGCGTGCCAAAGCAATACGTTGTTGCTGGCCGCCGGATAGTTGGTGCGGTTTGCGTTTGGCAAATTTGGTCATCTGCACCAGACGCAGCATTTCTTCCACGCGCGCATCAATTTCGCCTTTGGGCATTTTGTCCTGCTTCAGGCCGAAAGCGATGTTTTGTTCCACAGTCATGTGCGGAAACAGCGCGTAGCTTTGGAACATCATATTGATCGGGCGGTCGTAGGGCGCCAGCTTGGTAATGTCCTGACCGTCGAGAATGATTTTGCCCTGATTGGGGATTTCCATGCCTGCCAGCATACGCAGCAGCGTGGATTTACCGCTGCCCGAGCTGCCCAAAAGGGCAAAGATTTCATGTTGGTAAATGTCCAAGTCGATGTTATCGACAGCGTAATTGTCACCAAACTTTTTCACCAGGCCCTGGATTTGCAGATAAGGCTTGGCGGAAGACGCAGTATGTGCGGTCATAATGGCAATACTCCAAAAAGAGAACGAGTACCGGCAAAACGGATTTTCGAAAGGGTGATAAAAAGCTGTTTGATTGCTGGAGGGTGTCCAGGCGGCAGGCCGTCTGAAACACTTGTGGAGCGCACGGGCAGCACGGATTGCATTTCCGAAATCAATCGGGGCAGGCAGCGGGCCTGCCGTTTGCTAAGGCTGGCGAAGCCTTTGCAAACAAACCCATAATTATATTAGCCTTGCGCCGCTCAGGGCAATAATAAATTGCCCCGATTGGCTGATTTTGCCGAATACGGGCGGGAATACAACGCTTTTGCCCGGTAGCGTGTGCTGTGCTTGCAGTTTCGGCGTGCTGTTTTAATATTTTCGGACAACAAAAGCGCATATGGAGAATAGCATGAGCATCAAACACTGGCCGGAAGGCGAGCGTCCGAGGGAGAAATTATTGGAACGGGGCGCGGGCGCATTAAGCGATGCCGAGCTGTTGGCCATTTTGCTTCGGGTCGGCACGCGCGGCATGAGCGCGGTGGATTTGGCACGCTACCTGCTGCAAGCGTTCGGCAGCCTGGGCAAGCTCATGAGCGCCGAAGCCAAAGTATTGTCGGCCTATAAAGGAATGGGCGCGGCCAGCTTTACCCAGTTTGCCGTCGTCAAAGAAATCGGGCGGCGCATTTTGGCCGAAGAATTGCAGGAAGGCTTGGTAATGGACGGCCCGGATACCGTAGCCGACTACCTGCGCCTGCATCTGGGACATGAAAAAGTCGAAGTCAGCATCGCCTTGCTGCTCAACCGCCAAAACCGCCTGATTACTGCACGCGAGCTGTCGCGCGGCACGGTGGCGGAAAACACCGTCTATATCCGCGAAATCGTCAAGCTCGCTCTGGACGAATACGCATCGGCCGTCATCGTGGCGCACAACCACCCCGGCGGGTCGGCAGAGCCGTCTGAAAACGACATCTATTTCACCCGCCGCCTGCAGCAGGCTTTGGATTTGGTGGACATCGATCTGCTCGACCACTTTATCATCACCGCGCGGCAAAGCTGCTCAATGCGTGCTCAAGGTTTGATGGATTAAGGCTGTTGGTATAGTCGGAGAACTTAAATTCTGCTACGGCGTTGGCTCGCCCGGC
>NZ_BCWL01000182.1 GCF_001592185.1 Bergeriella denitrificans NBRC 102155 | reverse complement strand
CCATTCTTATTTTAAATGACTATAAAAAGACCCTTGACTATTCCTACCCTGCCCATAAATACAAACAATCGGAATACACCGCCGCATACTTGACTGAAACACTCAGATATTAGACAATCCGCCTAACGATAAAAAGCCCCCAGAGGCCAAGCATGAGACTGACTACCAAAGGCCGCTTTGCCGTAACCGCCATGATTGATTTGGCTATGAACGCCCAATCCGGCGCGGTCAAGCTCAGCGCCATCAGCGAGCGGCAAAACATCTCACTCTCCTATTTGGAGCAGCTTTTCAGCAAGCTGCGCCGCGCCCGCCTGGTTGAAAGCCTCCGCGGCCCCGGCGGCGGCTATGTCCTCGCCGCTCCCGCCGCGCAAATCAACATCGCCCAAATCATTACCGCCGCAGAAGACAAGCTCGATGCCACCCAGTGCAGCAGCAAAGCCAACTGCCACCACGGCACGCCCTGCCTGACCCATGATTTGTGGGAAAACCTCAACCAAACCATCAACACCTATTTAAGCAGCGTGACCCTGCAAAGCATCATCGAGCAGAAAAACACCGGCAGCGGCAGCAGCCAAGTCGTTACCTTTACACACATTCATTGATTAAAACAAATCAGCAAGAAAGAGCAAACCACCATGACCGTCCAAACCCCCGTATATCTCGATTACGCCGCCACCACCCCCGTTGACAAACGCGTGGCCGAGAAAATGATTCCCTACCTGACCGAGCAATTCGGCAACCCTGCTTCCAACAGCCACAGCTTCGGCTGGACGGCCGAAGAAGCTGTGGAAACCGCGCGCGCCAATATCGCCGCGCTGATTAACGCCGATGCCAAAGAAATCGTTTTCACCAGCGGCGCCACCGAGTCCAACAACCTCGCCATCAAAGGCGCGGCACACTTCTACAAAACCAAAGGCAAGCACCTGATTACCGTAAAAACCGAGCACAAAGCCGTGCTCGACACCATGCGCGAATTGGAACGCCAAGGCTTTGAAGTCACCTATCTGGACGTACAGGAAAACGGCCTGGTGGATTTGGATGTATTAAAAGCCGCCCTGCGCGAAGACACCATTTTGGTTTCCGTAATGTGGGTCAACAACGAAATCGGCGTGATTCAAAACATCCCCGCCATCGGCGAAATCTGCCGCGAACGCAAAATCATTTTCCACGTCGATGCCGCCCAAGCCTGCGGTAAAATCCCCGTTGACGTAGAAGCCGCCAAAGTCGACCTGCTCTCCATGTCCGGCCACAAAGTGTACGGCCCCAAAGGCATCGGCGCGCTGTATGTCCGCCGCAAACCGCGCGTGCGCCTCGAAGCGCAAATGCACGGCGGCGGCCACGAGCGCGGCTTCCGCTCCGGCACCCTGCCCACCCACCAAATCGTCGGCATGGGCGAAGCCTTCCGCATTGCCAAAGAAGATTTGGAAAAAGACACCGCCCACTACCTGAAACTGCGCGACATCTTCCTGAAAGGCATCGAAGGCATCGAAGAAGTCTATATCAACGGCGACTTGGATCAGCGCGTCCCCAACAACCTGAACGTCAGCTTCAACTACGTCGAAGGCGAGAGCCTGATTATGGCGGTTAAAGAGCTGGCCGTATCCAGCGGCTCGGCTTGTACCTCCGCATCATTAGAGCCCTCCTATGTATTGCGCGCATTAGGCAGAAACGACGAATTGGCACACAGCTCGCTGCGTATCACTTTCGGCCGCATGACCACCGAAGAAGAAGTCGCCTACGCCGCCGAACTGATTAAATCCAAAATCGGCAAACTGCGCGAGCTTTCTCCGCTGTGGGAAATGTTTAAAGAAGGCATCGACTTGGATGCCATCGAATGGGCGGCGCACTAATCCGACCGGCTTAGACGCATAGAGTGGACAACAAGTTGCCCACCCTACCCATTCCCAAGCAGCAATAAAAGCCGTCTGAAAATTTCAGACGGCCCGAACAAAGCAATCAAACACAAGGAACATACATCATGGCTTACAGCGATAAAGTAATCGACCACTACGAAAACCCCCGCAACGTCGGCACCTTCGACAAAGGCGACGACACCGTCGGCACCGGCATGGTCGGTGCGCCTGCCTGCGGCGATGTGATGCGTCTGCAAATCAAAGTCAACGACGAAGGCATCATCGAAGACGCGAAATTCAAAACCTACGGCTGCGGCTCGGCCATCGCCTCTTCCAGCCTGATTACCGAATGGGTGAAAGGCAAAAGCCTCGACGACGCGCTGGCCATCAAAAACAGCGAAATCGCCGAAGAACTGGAGCTGCCGCCGGTGAAAATCCACTGCTCGATTTTGGCCGAAGACGCCGTGAAAGCAGCCGTGGCCGATTACCGCAAGAAAAAAGAAGCCCAGTAATTTTTCAGACGGCCTGCCGCACAGGTGTCGGGCCGGTCTGTTTTCGCTATCGGAGCAAACCATGTTGAAACACACCGTTGCAGCCTTGGCGGTTTTGTCTGCCGCCGCCTGCGCCCAGCCGCACGCGGCAGGTCAACCGCAAACGCACATCCGCACGCAGGAGCAGCCCGCCATGAATACCCACACCGTCATCAGCCGCTACAGCTTTGACGACACCGTGTCCCGCCTGCAAAACGCCGTACAGAGCAAAGGCATGACCGTATTCGCCGTCATCGACCACCAAGCCGCCGCGCGGCAAAACGGCCTGAATATGCAGCCGGCCACAGTCATCATCTTCGGCACACCCAAAGCCGGTACGCCGCTGATGGTGAAAGACCCCGCATTCGCCCTGCAGCTGCCCCTGCGCGTTTTGGTCACCGAAACCGACGGCCGGGTGCAGGCCGTATTCAACGACACCCGCGGGCTGATTGCCGGCAGCAAAATCGACTATGCCGATGTCGAAAACAGCCTGGCCAATGCCGAAAAGCTGATTCGCGCCACCGTTTCCCAGTAAGGCAGCCCGCACAGGCCGTCTGAAATCCGCATCATTTATCAAGGACGTTATCATGATTACCCTCACCGCAAATGCCGCCGAACACATCAACAGCTATCTCGCCAAACGCGGCAAAGGCTTGGGCGTGCGCTTGGGCGTGAAAACCAGCGGCTGCTCCGGCATGGCGTACAACCTGGAATTTGTTGACGAAGCGCAGCCCGAAGACACCGTATTCGAAGAGCACGGCGCCAAAGTATTCGTCGATCCCAAAAGCCTGGTTTACCTCGACGGCACGCAAGTCGATTACACCAAAGAAGGCCTGCAGGAAGGTTTCAAATTTGAAAACCCCAATGTCAAAGATGCCTGCGGCTGCGGCGAAAGCTTCCATGTTTAAACACATACAGGCCGTCTGAAAACCGGATTTTCAGACGGCTTTGTCCGCCTGCGCGCGCCAATCCGGGGCAAAACCGCTCTGGCACGTTTCCCGGCAGAGCGCATTCAACCGCCTAATTCAGGTGACTGAGCGCAGCCGAAGCCCCGTTTACACAATCAAAATGATCGACTAGAGATAAACCGGATAACGCGGTTTCGAAAACCCATATCCGCCCGCATTTAATCAGCCCAAACGCCGCCCGCCCCCTTCCCATACCATGAGCCAATATTTCACCCTGTTCCAACTGCCCGCGCAATTCGACTTAGACAGCGAAGCCCTCACGCAAACCTACCGCGCCTTGGCCGCCCGCTTCCACCCCGACAAATTCGCCTCCGCCTCTTCTTTCGAGCAGAAGCAGGCCGTAATGATGTCGGCGCAGATTAACGAAGCCTACCGCGTGCTCAAAAACCCCACCGACCGCGCTGCCTACCTGCTGCAAGCGCACAATATCGATGCCGATGCGCCCGAGCATACCGCCTTCGCCCCCGAATTTCTGATGCAGCAGATGGAATGGCGCGAAGCCTTAACCGAAGCGCAAATCGAGCAAGACCAGGCTGCGTTGCAGGCGCTGGCCGAAGAGATTCGCGCTGCCCGCGACAATCTGCATCTCGCCCTGCGCCAATCTTTCGCCGCAGAAGATTACGAAACCGCCGCGCAACAAGTCCGCCAGGGGCGTTTTTTAGACAAATTGGCAGGCGAAATCCAAAGCGCATCCGGTCTTTAATGCTACAATACAGGCCGTTTGAAAAAAGCCGTCTGAAAAACACGGCCGGGCACCGCTGCCGGCCAACATTTTCAGACGGCTAACCTGAGCGCAGACAAGCCCTGTCTCAAGCGGGCGCAATCAGGCCGTATCATTCCGTATAGTCGAAGAGTAATTT
>NZ_BCWL01000181.1 GCF_001592185.1 Bergeriella denitrificans NBRC 102155 | reverse complement strand
TATATTGTCATATTGTCAGCCTAAAGCTTAGCTGTGTAATTCGGTTTTTCAGAAATTTCCAGATTAATAAAAAAGCGCAAACCTTCCGGTTTGCGCTTTTTTTCAGACGGCCTGATTATTTCTTGTCGTCTTTCACTTCTTCAAAGTCGGCATCCACTACATCGTCGTCTTTCTTGGCGGCAGATGCTTCGGCTTGCGCGCCCTCACCCGCTTGGGCTTCGGCTTGCGCCTGCGCGTACACCATTTCGCCCAGTTTTTGGCTCGCCGCGCCCAAGGCTTCGGCTTTGGCGTCGATGTCGGCTTTGTCTTCGCCTTTCACGGCTTCTTCGGCGTCTTTCAATGCGGCTTCGATTTTCTCTTTTTCGGCTGCGTCGAGTTTGTCGCCGTAGTCGGCCAGAGATTTCTTCACTGAGTGAATCAGCGCTTCGGCTTGGTTGCGCGATGCCACCAGTTCGGTCAGTTTTTTATCTTCTTCCGCATTGGCTTCCGCGTCTTTCACCATGCGCTCGATTTCTTCTTCGCTCAGGCCGGAAGAACCTTGGATGGTGATGTTGGCGGCTTTGCCGGTGCCTTTGTCTTTGGCGGAAACGTGCAGGATGCCGTTGGCGTCGATGTCGAAGGTGACTTCGATTTGCGGCATGCCGCGCGGTGCGGGTGCGATGTCGCCCAAGTTGAATTGGCCCAAAGATTTGTTGGCGGATGCGCGTTCGCGTTCGCCTTGCAGCACGTGGATGGTCACGGCGCTTTGGTTGTCTTCGGCGGTGGAGAACACTTGCGACGCTTTGGTCGGGATGGTGGTGTTCTTCTGAATCAGCTTGGTCATCACGCCGCCCATGGTTTCGATACCGAGCGACAGCGGGGTCACGTCGAGCAGCAATACGTCGCTGCGGCCGCCGCCCAATACTTCGCCTTGAATGGCGGCGCCGACGGCTACGGCTTCATCCGGGTTCACGTCTTTGCGCGGCTCTTTACCGAAGAAGTCTTTAACAGCGTCTTGCACTTTCGGCATACGGCTTTGGCCGCCGACCAAAATCACGTCGTCGATTTCGGAAGTGCTCAAGCCGGCGTCTTTCAGGGCGATGCGGCAAGGCTCAATGGAGCGTTGAATCAGGTCTTCTACCAAGCTCTCGAATTTGGCGCGGGTGATTTTCATCGCCAAGTGTTTCGGGCCGGTGGCATCCATGGTGATGTACGGCAGGTTGATTTCGGTCTGCTGGCCGCTGGACAGCTCGATTTTGGCTTTCTCGGCGGCTTCTTTCAGGCGTTGCAGCGCCATCACATCGGTTTTCAGGTCGATGCCTTGTTCTTTTTTGAACTCGTCGATGATGTGGTCAATCAGGCGTTGGTCGAAGTCTTCGCCGCCCAGGAAGGTGTCGCCGTTGGTGGCCAATACTTCAAACTGTTTGTCGCCGTCAACATCGGCAATTTCGATGATGGAAATATCGAACGTACCGCCGCCCAAGTCATATACGGCTACTTTGCGGTCACCGTTGGAAACTTTGTCCATACCGAAGGCCAATGCGGCTGCGGTCGGCTCGTTGATGATGCGTTTAACGTCCAAACCGGCGATGCGGCCTGCATCTTTGGTGGCTTGGCGTTGGCTGTCGTTGAAGTAGGCCGGTACGGTAATCACGGCTTCGGTGACTTTTTCGCCCAAGTAGGCTTCGGCGGCCTCTTTCATTTTACGCAATACTTCTGCGGATACTTGCGGCGGAGACAGCTCTTTGCCTTGCGCTTTCACCCATGCGTCGCCGTTGGCGGCTTTGATGATTTCAAACGGCATGGATTCGATGTCGCGCTGTACTTCTTTGTCTTCAAATTTGTGACCGATCAGACGCTTGGCAGCGTAGATGGTGTTTTTCGGATTGGTCACGGCTTGGCGTTTGGCCGGTGCGCCGACCAATACTTCGTTGCCGTCGAGGTAGGCGATGATGGAAGGCGTGGTGCGCGCACCTTCAGCGTTTTCAATCACTTTGGTTTGGCCGTTTTCGGAAATGGCCAAACAAGAGTTGGTGGTACCCAAGTCAATACCGATTACTTTTGCCATGTGTTTTGCTCCTAAAAGTTTTAAATGCTTAATTAACAAATCTGTGTGGAACAGCGTTCCGTTGCTCTGTAAATAAGGCGGTTTGTCTGCTTTTCAAGTATCGGATTTGAATTTTTTTGCGATATTTTTAATTTTTTATTCAAGTACTTGATTTACTTATCCACAGATTTAGACCTTTGCAGGAAAAGCTGGAACACTCAGAGCCGTCATTAGCTGCGCAAGTCCGCTGCGGAAACTATTTTTCAGACGGCTTATTGTCGTTATCCGCACTATTGTTTTCGGAATGATGTTCCAATAACAAAGTATCAGGTTGCCGAACCGGATAAGGCCGTCTGAAAATCTGATGCTTGATGAACTTCACCAAGCGGTGCTTTCAATCTTCTTTTTTCGCCACCACCACCATGGCCGGGCGCAATACGCGGTCGGACAGGGTATAGCCTTTTTTCATCACGCTCACGATGGTATTCGGCTCCTGCTCGCTCACCACGGTCTGCATGGCTTGGTGTTGGTGCGGATCGAGTTTGTCGCCCACTTGCGGATTGATTTCTTTGATTTGGGTGGTGTCGAACGCTTTTTGCAGCTCGTTCAAAGTCATCTGCACGCCCATTTTCAGCGCGTCGAAATTACCGCTCTGATCCAGCAGCGCCATTTCCAGATAATCTTTCACCGGCAGCATTTCGGCGGCGAATTTCTGACCGGCGAATTTATGCGCGTCGGCGATTTCCTGCTGATGACGGCGGCGCAGATTTTGCTCGTTGGCCAAACCGCGCAGCTGCTCGTCTTTCACTTGGCCTTCCAGCTCGGCGATACGCGCCTCCAGCTCTTCGTAAGTCGGCTTTTCCGCTGCCTGCTCGGCTTCTGCGGCTTCCGCTTCGGCTTCGCCCGCAGCAGCACCTTCCGGCAAATCGGTTACTTTTTCTTCTTCAACAGCTTGGTTTTGTTCGCTCATGTTTGGTATTCCTTATCGGAGAAAGGTCAGAATATAATATGCTTCCATATAAGGCCGTCTGAAATAATTTCAAGCCTACGCCGCGATGCTGCCATGTACGCGCCATATATCAGGGCTTTGGCCGCACAGCCGCATTTCACGAACCGTTTCTCTATATTGCCGAAACAGGCAATTTCTCCTACTATGGTAACAGGCGCAGCCGAATATACCGAAAAGCGGCTGCCCGCCATTTTCAGACGGCCTTTTCCCTACCCAAGCGAGCCAGACCATGACACACAGCAAAAAAGACCACCTCAATACCTCCGATTTCGATTTGTGGCAGGCCATCCGCGAAGAAACCGAAGCGGCGGCGGCCTCCGAGCCGATTTTAGCCAGCTTCTTGCATCAAACCGTATTGCGCCACGACTCGCTCGCTTCCGTACTCGCCTACCATTTGTCGAGCAAACTCTCCAGCCCGATTATGGATGCGCGGATTTTGTATGAAATGTATCTGCAGGCGCTGGCTTCCGATACCGCCATTATCCGCTGCGTCGAGGCCGACCTGCAGGCGGTGTACGAGCGCGACCCCGCGTGTAACGAATACTCGCTGCCGCTTTTGTATTTCAAAGGTTTCCACGCCATTCAGGCGCACCGCATCAACCACTGGCTCTATCAAAACGGCCGCAGCACGCTGGCGTATTTCCTGCAAAACCGTATGTCGGAAGTATTCGGCACCGACATCCACCCCGCCGCCAAATTCGGCCACGGCCTGATGCTCGACCATGCCACAGGTTTCGTGGTCGGCGAAACGGCGGTCTTAGGCAACAATATCTCTATTTTGCACGGCGTGACCCTGGGCGGCTCGGGCAAGGAAAGCGGCGACCGCCACCCGAAAGTATCCGACGGCGTGATGATCGGCGCCAACGCTTCGATTTTGGGCAACATCCGCATCGGCGAAAATGCCAAAATCGGCGCCGGCAGCGTGGTGGTAGCCGATGTGCCGTCTTCCATCACCGTGGTCGGCGTACCGGCCAAGCCTGTGGGCCGCTCGTCCAAAATCCCGTCTGCCGATATGAACCAGCATATCGACTTTGCCGGCGTGGATTTTATGATTTGAGACGCGTAGCGGGATTTTTTTATCGTCAGGGCGTAAGTTCTGCTAAGGCGTTATCCCGCCTAGTTAGTTGGAGAAATTAAATTCCGATACAAGACGGCAAGCCGCAGACAGTACAAATCGTACGGGTCGGCGGACTTGTTGCTTCAACAGC
>NZ_BCWL01000180.1 GCF_001592185.1 Bergeriella denitrificans NBRC 102155 | reverse complement strand
TTTACCCGCTTCCTCAAAGCCCGTGACTTCCAAGCCGAAGCCGGTCAGGCCGGTAAACGATGAGGGCTGGCCCAGTACGCGCAGTTTTTTCACGTTCAGGTTCGCCAGGATTTGCGCGCCGATACCGTAGCTTTTGCTGTCCCATTTGTAGGCTTGGGCGGCGCTTTTCGGCAGGGTGCGGTCGAGCAGTGCCGCGCCGTCTTCTTTGCGGTGCATCAGGATGATAACGCCGCTTTCGGCTTCCTGAATGCGCTGTAGGGCTTGCGGCAGCGTCCAAGAGTGGCGCGGGTTGGGCTGGATGAAATCCATGGCGCTGAAGGGTTCGTGTACGCGCACGAGGGTTTCGGTCTCTTCAGACGGCTGCCCTTTAACCAGCGCCAGATGGGTTTCGCCGGATAATTTGTCAACGTAAACATGTTGTTGGAACTCGCCCCACGGTGTCTGCACAGCGGCATCGCCCATTTCTTCCAAGAGGCTTTCGGTGCGGCTGCGGTATTCGATCAAATCGGTAATCGTGCCGATTTTCAGGTCGTGGGTTTTGGCGAACTCGATTAATTCGGGCATACGCGCCATGGTGCCGTCGTCGTTGATGATTTCGCAAATCACGGCGGCGGGAATCAGGCCGCACATCTGCGCCAAATCGACGCCGGCTTCGGTGTGCCCCGCACGCACGAGCACGCCGCCTTTTTGGGCGCGCAGCGGAAAGATGTGGCCGGGCTGCACAATGTCTTCGGGCTTGGCGGCAGGCGATACAGCCGTCTGAATGGTCAGGGCGCGGTCGGCGGCGGAGATGCCGGTGGCAATGCCGTTGGCCGCTTCGATGGAGACGGTGAAGTTGGTACCGTATTGTGCGCCGTTTTTCTGGGTCATCATCGGCAGGCCGAGCTTTTCGACCATGGCTTCTTCCATCGGCAGGCAGACCAGGCCGCGCGCGTGTTTAATCATAAAATTGATGGCTTCGGGGGTGACGAATTGCGCGGCCATCAGCAAATCGCCTTCGTTTTCGCGGTCTTCGGCGTCGGTAATGATGACCATTTTGCCGGCTTTGATGTCGGCCAGAATTTCGGGAACGGTAGAAATATGGGTCATGGTGCGGCTTTCTTTCAAACAGGTTGGTTCGTGCGCGGTATCGAGCCACAGCGGCGGCATGGCGGCGGCGGCTTCGAGTTTGCGTGCTTTTTTCTCACCGAAAGATTTGTTTTTCAGCAGGGCGGAGAGTTCGCCCTGATTGATGGCAACAGCAGCGGCAAAGTGGCTCTGCCGCCCGCCGTAGCGCTCGTTTATCCAATGCCGCAGGTTGCGGCGGCGGCACTCGGCAACAGTCATTCTGGCTCCTCTGCGGGAAAAGCTGTTTGGATTTTAGGCCGAAGTTTACCAAAAAGCAAATCTGCCGGCGGCGGTATCATTTACTTTTTGGTCATCTTAGCCCAAAGCCATCTGAAACAGCCGCTACACGGATTTTCAGACGGCCTGAAGCCGCGCCGCAAGCCGTATTCCGTGCGCTTTGCAGTAACTTCCCTATCCGGCCATCGGGCACAGCGCGATACAGACCAATCCGCCCTGCCGCACCAAATGTAAAGATTGCTGTGTGCCATCGGGCAATCAAACAAAATTCGTTACGATACAAACAAAATCCGCCGCCCTGCTCCGCCCCCGGCTTCATTGTTTTTCAGACGGCCTGACCCGCACGGCCGCATCCGCCGCAAACAGGCTTGATTTGCTTATCGAAATTTAACACTTCCTAAGGAAAAACTGCCACTCCCTACGACCCGGGCGTTAAAAAGTCATAAAAAATACCTATTTACCTGAACGGCTTTTTGTGTGGATTTATTAAGATTGCAAGCAATATCCGCCTTGTAACTGCGTGAAATATTGTATGGCGGGGCGTTTTTTGCTGTGCTAGTATCGCTAAGTTTGGTAAAACAAATGAAAAGAAAAAGAGGTAAACAACTATGGATGAGAAACGCGAACCGTCTTATACCGAATTGCACCGTCCGGCTTCTTCTTTCGCTTCGCGCGAAGCGTATCTGGACCACGAGCTGCAAATCATGCAGCCGAAACGCTGGCGGATAAACCTGCCTTTCCGCGACTACCGCTTTGAATTTGAAGATATGATTCCCGCCTTTGCCGGCACCATCGGCAAAGTGGTGATGGTCGGCGCGGTTGCCGCTGCTTTTGCCGGCCCCTTGGGGCTGCCCGACGGCTTTGTATTGGAAAACGTGCGCTACGAGCTGCTGATTGCCGCCCTCTTTATCCTGCTGCTTTCGGGCTTCTTCCTGCCCAGTGCCAACCTGCCGGGCACGCACGGCCCGCTGATTCCGCTGATTCCGATTGTGGTGGCCGCCGGCGGCCATCCGCTGGCTTTCGGCCTGCTTATCGGCATATTCGGCTTCCTGCTCGGGATTACCAAAGGCGGCAGCCTAATGGCGAAGCTGACGAGTAACGGCGTCTGCGGCGGCCTGCTGCTGTATTTGGGCTTTATCGGCACCACCGGGCAGGTGGCCAAGCTGTTTCAATGGGCGGACGGCTTCGGTAAGTCTCATGTCGCGTTCATCATCATTTTGGGCACAATTCTGATGTATGCCCTGCTCGAGCATTGGCGCAAACGCTGGCTGGCCGTGCCGCTGGGCTGCGTGCTGGCCGGTGTGACCGCTTATCTGCTGGGCGCGCCCTTCTCCTTCAACACCGAGCCGGGGCTGCCGCCGATGAGCCCAGCCTACTGGTGGGGTGAAAACAGCGGCTGGATGCTGGGTCTGCCCGATTTCAACAGCTTCCTGGTCGTGTTCCCGTTTGCCGTACTGGCGGTGGCGATGTGGTCGCCCGATTTCCTCGGCCATCAGGTATTCCAAAAAATCAGCTACCCCGAGCGCACGGAAAAAGTGCAGATGAATATCGACGATACCATGGTCAGCTGCTCGGCGCGCCAGGTTGCAGGCTCGGTATTGGGCGGTGCCAACTTCACCTCTTCATGGGGCACCTACATCGTACCCGCCTCGATTGCCAAGCGCCCGATTCCCGCAGGCGCGGTGTTGACTGCCTTGTTCTGTATCATCGCCAGTATCTGGGGCTACCCGATGGATTTGGCCATCTGGCAGCCGGTATTGAGCGTGGCCTTGGTGGTCGGCGTGTATGTGCCGCTTTTGGAAGCCGGCATGGAAATGACCCGCAAAGGCAAAACCACGCAATCCGCAGCAATTGTGGTCTTCTCTTCCGCGCTGGTGAATCCCGTATTCGGCTGGTCGCTGACCATGCTGCTGGACAACTTGGGCTTAATCGGCTGTAAAGAGCGCAGCTCCGAATTGGGCTTTATGGGACGCGTGGTCGTACCGGTTATCGGTTTCGTCGTATTGTGCGCGGCCATGGGCGCGGTGGGTATGTTCCCCGGTATTCCGGCATTTTTAGAGCAGTTTAGAAGCCTCTGATACAGGCTTTGATAGACCGCAGGCCGTCTGAAACTTAACAAGCGTTTCAGACGGCCTTTTACCTTTAAATATCGGGGATTGCCCCTTATATAATCCGCGTTCGGACTGAATGAGCTGTATTCTGCTTGATTTCAGCCGCCTGCCCGCCCTTGCATAAGTGGAAAATCGGCAGATTTTGAACACGAAATATACGTTACACGGGGAAATACCGATATGAAATCATGGTTACGCGCACTCGGCCTGTTGCTGCTGGGCGGCCTGCTGGCGGCGGGCTATCAGTGGTACGCACAAAGCCGCGATACCGCCGCCAAAGCCTTATCGCGCGACGGCGTGGTGATGCAGATTAAACAACTCAACCGCCTGGAAAGCACCGCTTTCTATATCGACACCATTATCCGCACCGAGAAAAAAGGCGACTGGCGCAAATTATGGCAGGACGCGCAAAACGGCCTGTTTGTCGTGCGCGGCAAAGTCTTGGCCGGGCTGGACTTGGAAAAGCTGAGCGCGGAACACGTCCGCATGGTGGACGGCAAAGCCCTCATCAGCCTGCCGCCGGTAGAAATCCTCAGCGTGGATTTGGAAGACATCGAAGTGTATGACCTGCAAACCGGCACACTCAACCTGCTGCCGCCCGACAAAGCCGTATTCAGCCAAGTGCAGCGCGAAGCCAAAAAGCAGGTGCTCGCCGCCGCCTGCAAAGCAGACATCCTGCAACACAGCACCCGCCAAGCGCAAGCGCAGCTGGAAAACCTGTTTGCGCTGTCGCAAACGCAGGTATCGGTGTATCCGGCGGCCGCGCCGGTGTGCAAAGTGTGAAGCGGCGAGGTATATAAAACAC
>NZ_BCWL01000179.1 GCF_001592185.1 Bergeriella denitrificans NBRC 102155 | reverse complement strand
GACCTACGGCTGCTGTTCGGTAGCCGCGGGGCGGTGTCGGTAATCGGGCAGCTTAGGGGCTCGGGGCGTGTCATTGCGGGAAAAAGCCGTCTGAAAACCATGCGGTATGTTCAGACGGCTTTTGGCGGTTTAATCGGTTTCATCAAAGCACCGGCATGGATGTGGCCGCCCGGCCGGTGCTGGGGCTTACTCCACTCGTTCGCCGTGGATATGGATGTCCAAACCTTCGCGTTCGGTGTCTTTATCCACGCGCAGGCCGCCGCAGATTTTCGATACGCCTTTCAAAATTACAAAGCTCATCAGGCCGCTGTATGCCGTGGTAATCAACACGTCTTTCAGCTGAATCCATACTTGCGTGCCGACCGAAGCATCGCCGCCGAACACCTGATTGTTGAAAAACACGCCTGTGAGCACCGCGCCGACCATGCCGCCGAAGCCGTGGATGCCGAACGCGTCCAGAGAGTCGTCGTAGGCCAGCTTGTGTTTGATGACGGCCACGGCAAGGTAAGAAGCCGCAGCGGTGATGATGCCGATGGCGACTGCGCCGCCGGTGGCGACGAAGCCTGCCGCAGGCGTAATGCCGACCAAGCCTGCCACCGCGCCGGAAGCCAAGCCCAGGGCAGAGGGTTTGTGTCCGGCCAGTTTTTCGCAAACCAGCCAGGTGACGGCGCCGAACGCGGCCGAAATCTGCGTCACCGCCATCGCCATGCCCGCCGATGCATCGGCAGCAACCGCCGAGCCGGCGTTAAAGCCGAACCAGCCGAACCACAGCATGGCTGCACCGATTAAGGTCAGCGCCATATTGTGCGGCGGCATGGCTTCTCTGCCGTAGCCCACGCGTTTGCCCAAGACCAGCGCCGCCACCAAGCCCGCCACACCTGCGTTGATGTGGACAACCGTGCCGCCCGCATAATCCAATACGCCGCCCTCGCTCATAAAGCCGCCGCCCCATACCCAGTGCGCGGTAGGGACATAAACCAGCAGAAACCAAATGCCGGAAAACAGCATCATCGCTGAATACTTCATGCGCTCGGCAAACGCGCCGGTGATGATGGCGGTGGAGATAATTGCAAACGTCATTTGGAAAAACATAAATACGGTTTCGGGCACGCT
This sequence comes from Bergeriella denitrificans NBRC 102155, assembly GCF_001592185.1. Taxonomy (GTDB): domain Bacteria; phylum Pseudomonadota; class Gammaproteobacteria; order Burkholderiales; family Neisseriaceae; genus Neisseria; species Neisseria denitrificans. The sequence continues at coordinate 3,337 of NZ_BCWL01000179.1, read as the reverse complement.
GCCGGCGTTGGGCGATACCGTCGTCATCTGTTTGGCCGCATCCACGCCCATGCCGCTGAGAAAGACCCTGTCCAGCCCGCCGATAAAGGCGTTGCCGGGCGTAAAGGCCAGCGAGTAGCCCACTGCCACCCACAATACGCTCACCAGCGCGGCGATGGAGAAGCTGTGCATCATGGTGGAGAGCAGGTTTTTCTTACGCACCATGCCGCCGTAAAACAGAGCCAGGCCGGGCAGGGTCATAAATAACACCAGAGCCGCCGCCGTCATCACCCAGGCGGTGTCGCCGGAATTGATGGCGGAATAGGGCTGCCACCAATCGGTAGCGGCTGCCGCATAAGGCGCGGCCAGCAAAACGGGAAAGGTTAGGGCTGCTTTGTTCATATTGTTTCCTTTGATGTTTCGTTCAAGCGGCCAAGCCGCCCTCAGGCAGAGTGATACGGCATGGCTTGAACCGTTTGGACTGCGCCCGATACGGCGCGCGATTTTCAGACGGCATCGTTGCCGGTTTCGCCGGTGCGGATGCGGATAACCTGCTCGAGCGGCTCGACGAAGATTTTGCCGTCGCCGACTTTACCGCTGCGGGCGGCGGAGACAATGGTTTCGATAACGTGTTCCACCCGCTCGTCGGCCACGGCGATTTCGACTTTGACTTTCGGAATAAAATCCACCGCATATTCCGCGCCCCGATAGGCTTCGGTATGGCCTTTCTGACGGCCGAAGCCTTTGACCTCGCTGACGGTCATGCCGTGGATATCCGCTTCGGCCAAGGCTTCGCGAACATCGTCCAGCTTGAAAGGCTTAATCATGGCGGTTACTTTTTTCATGGCATCCCTTTCTGGATTGTTGACAATTTAACGTGTTTTCACGATACGCCTGAAAACGGATTTTGGCAATAATTGTTGACAATTTTACATTTGAAATTTTGGGGCGCTGAATTCATCTATTTGTTTTTCAAAAATATAAAATTTTAAAGCTGGATAAAATGTAGTCGGATGTTGTAGATTTTTTAAAAACTTTTAAAGCAGGAAGGGAAGACTGAAGATGGTTGGCAGCCGAAGCGGGCAAACAAAAGCCGTCTGAAAATCCAATGCGGTATTTTCAGACGGCTTCTTATTGTGGGAGAAATTCAGTTTTCAGACGGCCATGCCGTTTTCCGGGTGCGGGTCAGACTTCTTCCGGCGCGGTTTGGCGGTGCAGGCGGTACCAGCCGAACAGCCGCAGCAGGCAGAGCAGGGCAATCAGCGGCAGACATAAAGCTGTAATAAAATAACGGATGTTGCCGACATTGAAGACCTGCTGCCCCGAAGCCAGCGCGGCGACGGCCCACAGCCACTCCCACAGCGAGGGAATGCTGAACGCCAATACCGCCAGCAGCCCCAGCGTGCGGAAAATGCCGATGGGCAGGATGCGGCCCTGCAGCACGCTGCTGTTGAGCTTGAGTAAAACCAGCAGGCCGAAGCCGATGATGAGTATCATGCCGCCGTTGGCAGCCAGCTGCAGGCCGCTGAAAGCGATGTCGGGCGTAACCAGCGTATCGGAGGGGCGGGCGGCGGCGCTCTGGCTTTGCATCAGATTGAGGGCGAAGCCGTAAACCATATCGCACAAAACCAGCCAGACCGGCAGGGAAGTAAGCAGGCGTTTCATGTTGTTCAAAAGATAAATCGGAGATACCCGGGCATTGTAGCCGATTTTATGTGTAATATTACAAGAATGTGAACGGGTTTTAAGAGATAAAATTCTGTAATTTTCCGCCATTTATAGCGGATTTCGCGTTACAATGGCTTATCCATCAACCCCATGCCGTACCCCGGACAGAAAGAGAAAGGAAAGAGCCATGAGCGCAGCCAAACGCGATACCGCCCGCATCAGCCACAATACGAAAATCGTCGCCACCCTGGGCCCGGGCAGCAACGATGTGCAGTTATTGGAAGACATGATCCGCGTCGGCGGCCTGAATGTCGTCCGTTTCAATTTCAGCCACGGTACGGCCGAGTTTCACGCGGAAAACGCGCGCCTCGTGCGCGAAGCCGCCAAGCGTTGCGGCCAGGAAGTCGCAATTTTGGCCGACCTGCAGGGCCCGAAAATCCGCGTCGGCAAAATTGCCGGCGGCAGCATCCAGCTGAACCAGGGCGAAACGCTGGTGTTGGATGCCTCATTGGAAGGCGAAGGTACGCGCGAAGCCGTGGGCCTGGATTACCGCGATTTGCCCAACGACGTGCGCGCCGGCGACGTATTGTGGCTGGACGACGGCCTGCTGACGCTGACGGTGGAGGCCGTAGAAGGCAGCCGCATCGTCACCCGTGTGGAAAACAGCCATGTTTTGAAGAGCAACAAAGGCATCAATAAGCGCGGCGGCGGCCTGTCGGCCGGTGCGCTGACCGAAAAAGATTTCCGCGATTTGAAAACGGCGGTGGCCATCGGCTGCGATTATCTGGCCGTCAGCTTCGTGAAATCCGCCGAAGATTTGCACATCGCGCGTGCCAAAGTAGAAGAAGAAATGCGGGGCAGCGATGCCGTGCGCCCCGGCTTGGTGTCCAAAATCGAGCGCGTGGAAGCGATTGAAAATCTTGACGAAATCATTTTGGCTTCAGACGGCATTATGGTCGCACGCGGCGATTTGGCCGTGGAAGTCGGCCATGCCGCCGTACCCGCGCTGCAAAAACGCATGATCCGCCGCGCCCGCGAGCTGCGCCGTTTCAGCATCACCGCCACGCAGATGATGGAAAGCATGATTACCAACCCCGTGCCGACCCGCGCCGAAGTGAGCGATGTCGCCAACGCCGTGCTGGACGGTACCGACGCGGTGATGTGTTCCGCCGAAACCGCCGTGGGCGCTTATCCGTTTGAAACCGTAACGCAGATGGCGATTATCTGCGCCGCCGCAGAAAAAGAGCAGGATTCCTTAATCGGCGTGGCCGAGCAGACCGATGAGCAGGTCAGCACCAATGTAGCGGTGGCCGCCGGTGCCGTAAGCGTCGCGCGCGCGGTGCGTGCCAAAGCCATTGTCGCCCTGACCGAAAGCGGCTCCACCGCCTTCGAAATCAGCCGCCACAATATCCAGCTGCCGATTTTCGCCCTCACCCCGAGCGTATCCGCCCAACGCCGCATGGCCATGTACCGCGGCGTGCGCCCGATGATTTTGGCCACCAGCACCAATCACGATAAGGCGTTGAACGAAGTGGAAGCGACTTTGGTCGAACACCACATCCTGTCGCAAGGCGATCTGTACCTGATTACCAGCGGCTCGAAAATGCGTGAAACCGGCTCCACCAACACGCTGGAAGTATTGAGCGTGAAATAAGCCGCCGCTGTGAAATATAGTCGGAGAAATGAATTT
>NZ_BCWL01000178.1 GCF_001592185.1 Bergeriella denitrificans NBRC 102155 | reverse complement strand
TATAATGAAATTCCTAAAAAACAAAAATCCTGACATTCGTTCCAGACCTGACATATTCCGTTTTTTAGGAATTTAACTTACCACACCCTGCAATCACCGAAGAACACAATACCCGACCGCCCGCTATCTCGCCCAGCTCGTCTGCCTGAGCGCCTCATATAAAAAATCCATCAAAGCCTGCACGCGCTTCGGGCGCAGCGGGTTGGGCGGTGCGAGCAAGTAAAGCGACAGCGGCTCAATCTGCCAGCCCGCCAGCAGCATCTGCAAACGCCCGCTGCGGATTTCGTCGCAAACCAAAAACTCGGGCACCACCGCAATACCCCGCCCCGCCAGCAGCATGGGCAGAAACACATCGGCACTGTTGGCCTGGATTTTCGGCTGCACCGTTTGGGTAAAGCTGCCAAGCTCCTCGTGGCGGAACGTCCAATTCTGCGCGTTTTTGGCATTGGTATAAACCAAGGCCGTCTGAAAAGCCAAATCTTTCGGATGCTCCGGCGCGGCGTGTTCGGCCAAATACGCCGGTGCAGCCACCGCCAGCAGCGCAACCTTACACATCCGCTTGGCCAACAGCGAAGAATCGTCGAGCCGCGCAATCCGCAGCGCGAAATCAAAGTGCCCGGCAATCAAATCCACCTGCTCGTCGGCCAAATGGATATCCAATTCGATATTCGGATAGCGGCGGTTAAACTCGGGCAGCAGCGGCGCAATCTCGCGCAAGCCGAACGACAGCGGCACGGCAAAGCGCACCTTGCCCTGAAACCGGTCCACCTCGTCACGCAGCTGCGCTTCCAACGCCTCGCCGTCGGCCAAAAGCTGCTGCGCGTAAGCCTGCACCGCCTGCCCGCTTTCGGTTAACACCAGCTTGCGCGACGTACGCTGAAACAGCGTGGTCTGCATCCGCGCTTCCAGGCGGGAAACGGCTTTGGATACCGTGGCCTGCGACAAATTCAGCGTCTGCGCCGCAGCGGAAAATGAGCCGTGCTCCACCACTTTGGCAAACACCGCCCATGCTTCAAAATCGGGTAATCTGCTCATCGTTTTTCATTATATTAAAATTGGAATATATAATATTCGATATATTCTATTTTCACAATAATTAAAACGCCCTATACTGCTTCACATCCGCTGCACGACAACCCAACCACAACATAAAGGAAAAAATCATGATCGAACGCCGCCCCTACACTCAATTAGGCGGAGCCAACCACGGTTGGCTGGATGCCCGACACCACTTCTCATTTGCCGGCTATTTCGACCGCAACCGTATGCACTGGGGCAACCTGCGCGTGTGGAACGACGACATCATCGCACCGCACACCGGCTTCGACACCCACCCGCACAAAGAAATGGAAATCATCACCTATGTCCGCACCGGCACGATTACCCACCAAGACAGCATGGGCAACAAAGGCCGCACCGAAGCGGGCGATGTGCAGGTAATGTCGGCAGGCTCCGGCGTATTCCACTCCGAGCACAATCTGGAAAACGAAGCCACTACCCTGTTCCAAATTTGGATTATCCCCACCATGGAAAGCGCCAAAGAAGCGCCGTCTTGGGGCACGCAATCCTTCCCCAAAGCCGAACGCGCCGGTAAATTCGAGGTACTCGCCAGCGGCATCGAAGGCGACAACGCCCTGCCCATCCGCACCAATGCCCGCGTTGCCGGCGCTACCGTCAAAGCCGGCGAAAGCGTGACATACCGTTTTTCAGACGGCAGCCGCTACGGCTATCTCGTCCCGGCGGAAGGCGAAGTGGAAGTCAACGGCGTGCGTCTCGAAAAAGGCGACGGTGCCGCCATCCACGGCGAAACTGTCATTACCGTTAAAGCCTTGAGCGATGCCGAATTGGTGTTGGTGGATACTGAATAATCCGGCGCAACCAGCTACCCCAAATAAAAAAGCCGTCTGAAAAATCAGCGATTTTTCAGACGGCTTTTTGACACTTTCATCCGCTCAGGCTTCATCCGGCTGCTTTTTGCTCAAAGTCAGGCCGGTCCAGCCGAAGAGTAAAGTCAAAATCAGACACAGATAGCAGAAAAACGCATACGGCAGATATTCCCATACCGGCACGCCCAGCGCCTGGCTGATAAACACGCCGCACACGCTCCAAGGCACCAGCGGGTTAATCACCGTACCCGCGTCTTCCAAGGTGCGCGACAGATTGCGCGAATGCAGGCCGAGACGGTCATAAACCGGCTTGAAGGTTTCGCCCGACAGCAGAATGCTCAAATATTGCTCGCCAATCAGGAAGTTGACGCCGACGGAAGTCATGGCCACGCTGGCAGTTGCGCGGGCGGCAGAGGTTAAAAACGCGCGTACCGCATCCAAAAGCGCGGGAATAACGCCCAAAGTAAACAGCAAACCGCCCAGGCTCATGCCCAAGACCACAATCGCCTGCGTGAAAAACATCGATTCCAAGCCGCCGCGCGATATCAGGCGGGCGATGTTTTGAAACTGCTCGCCCTCCAGCTTGTAGCCGCCGTAAAACCACGCGCCCAGCTGCTGCAAATCGGGCGAGCTGTGCAGATAAGTGACCGCCAAGCCCGCCAACACGGTAAACAGCATGGACACCACCGCATTTACCCGCAGCAGCGCCAATACCACCAGCAGCGCAAAAGGCAGCAGCGAATAGCCGTGCACCAGCCCGGTTGCTTCCAGTTGGGCGCGGAACAAATCCACGCTGTTCAAATCCTGCGCCGCCACGTTCGGCAGCAACCACAGCATCAGCGCGGCGCTAATCAGCCAGGCGGGTACAGTGGTGTACATCATATTTTTGATGTGTTCAAACAAATCCACGCCGACAATCGAAGCCGCAATGCCCGTGGTATCCGACAGCGGCGACATTTTATCGCCGAAAAACGCGCCGGACACCACCGCGCCCGCCGTCATCGCCAAATCCGCATGAAACGCCGCCGCCATGCCCATAAAAGCCACGCCCACGGTCGCGCAGGTAGAAAGGCTGCTGCCAATGGCGATGCCGATGACCGAGCAGAGCGCAAACGCTGAGAAATAGAAATATGTCGGCGAAATCAGCCCGAAACCGTAATACATCAGCGTGGGAATGGCGCCGCTCATCATCAGCGCCGACACCATCAGGCCGATAAAGAAAAACAGATACACCGCGCCCATGCCTTGGCTGACCGCGCCAATCATACCCTGCTGCATATCGCCGTATTTCAGGCCGCGGCACAAGCCGTAAAGAATCAGCGCAACAATCGCCGTAATCACCGACATATGCGGCAGCCAGCCCAGGGCGATAATCGTATAGCCCATCGCGGCCACCAATACGCCCACCACCGCCAGCGCTTCTGCGCGCGGCATATGGAGCAGAGATTTGAAACTGAACATAAAATATCCTTTTCCTGCAGGAGAAACAGGCGGACGCGCGGCGTGAGGCCGTCTGAAAATCCGCCTTCGGAACAGCCGAAGATAAAGAGATTGTAAACTTTAGTTAAACACTTCATCAAGTTTATTTTGCAATGCAGCAGCAACCCGCCCTTGCGGTATCATATCCGGCACAGACAGGCCGTCTGAAAAACGCAGGCAGCAACATCGTATCCATCTAACAAAACAACGACTATAGTCGAAGAAAATAAGAATGAGACAAGGCAGCAAGCCGCAGACAGTACAGAGAGTACGAGCAGGCGCAGCAACGCCGTATCATTCCTATTTTCAATGACTATTGAAGGAACACCATGACCATCACCCCCGTCAAAGCCTTTAACGACAACTACATCTGGATCATCGGCGAAGGCAGCCGCGCCGTCTGCATCGACCCCGGCGACCCTGCGCCCGCAGCAGAATATCTGAGCCGCAGCGGCCAAGTGCTTGAGCAGATTTGGATTACCCACCACCATCACGACCATTGCGGCGGCATCGACGCTTTACGCCGCGCCTATCCCGAGGCTGCCGTTTACGGCAATGCCGACATCGAAGCCGCCACCCGCGCCGCCGACAACGGCCTTCAAATCCGCTTCGGCGATGCCCTGGCCACCGTATGGGCCACGCCCGGCCATACTGCGCACCATCTCAGCTATTTGCTGGAAAATTCAGACGGCCTGCACGTTTTCTGCGGCGACACTCTGTTCAGCGCAGGCTGCGGGCGGGTATTTACCGGCACAATCGAAGCGCTTTACGAGAGTTTCCAGCGCTACAACAGCCTGCCCGAACACACGCTGTTTTACCCCGCCCACGAATATACCGCCGCTAACCTGCGTTTCGCCGCCCATATCGAGCCGGACAACGCCGACATCTGCGCCGCGTTACAGGCTGCGGAACAAGCATCCGCGCCCACCCTGCCCGTCAACCTGGCGCACGAGCGTGCCGTCAACCCCTTTCTGCGTGCCGGCCTGCCGCAGGTTAAGGCGCGGGTGGAAGCGCTCATCGGGCAGCCGTGCGATAGCGGACTGGCAGTATTTGCCGCCCTGCGCGAATTGAAAAACCGATTTTAAGCCGCCGCGA
>NZ_BCWL01000177.1 GCF_001592185.1 Bergeriella denitrificans NBRC 102155 | reverse complement strand
CCTTGTATCAGAATTTACTCTCCGACTATAGCTCATTTCAGGTGGCTGAGTGCAGTCGAAGCCGCAGTGAGGGCTTGGTCTGTGTTTAGCCGTCTGTATGCACAATAAGGTTATTGGCTATCGTCGGCCTGCCCGTCTTCTTTGCGTTTGTTGTCTTTATTGTCGCCGTCGGGAATGGCGGCGCGTACCAGCGCGCCTGTGCCTTTAACGGCGATTTTGCCGGCGGTCATCACCGTGGTAGCCGCCAGGTCTGCGGCGGCAGCCACCACGCAGCCGCTTAATACGCTGCATACGGCGGCTGCGGCAATCAGGTTACGCAGGCTCATGACTGGCCGCATCCGCAATGGTCGTGGTGGTCGTGTCCGCAGCCTGAGGCGGCTTCGTGCCAGGCTTCGTCGTCGCCGTCGAATTCTTCCACTTCGTCGAATTCGCCGTTTTCAACCATCGCTACCAGCTCTTCCAAATCGTGTGAGCCTTCCACCCAAAAGCAGGGTACGTCGGGCGGGGTATCGGGCGCGAGCAGGGCGGCGGTGCCGTCGTGCCAGGCCAGCCAGTAGCCGTTGGCCGTGCGGACAAACTGCGCGTCCGGATGGATGGTTTCGTTTTCGGTATTGACCAGCATGCGCTCGGCAATCTCAGCTTGGAAGGGTAAAGTCTGCATGGTATGTCTTTCTGAAAAAGTCAGACGGGTATTGTAACAGGCCGTCTGAAAAAAAGCGGGTTTTAAATTGATGGGGATATAGTCATAAAGGAGAATGCTACGCGTTGCAGTGTCCGGCTTAAAGAGGGGCTTGACTAAGCTGCTAAAGCAGCAAGTCCGCCAGCCACACCGTAGCGATTTTCAGACGGCCTGTTTGATGGCCGCATCAATCGATGCGGCAATAGGCGACCTCCAAAATCTCGATGGTTTCCGCGCCTTCGGGGCCGCGCAGGACGACTTCGTCGCCTTCGCGGGCTTTAATCAGGCTGCGGGCCAGCGGGGAAATCCAGGAGATTTTGTTGCGCGCGGTGTCGATTTCGTCCACGCCGACGATTTTGACGGTCTGCTCGCTGCCGTTGCCGCGCAGCAGGGTGACGGTGGCACCGAAAAATACCTGGTCGGTCGGTTCGCGCTGCTCGGGATCGACGACAACGGCGGCTTCCAAACGCTTGGTGAGAAAGCGGATGCGGCGGTCGATTTCGCGCATACGGCGTTTGCCGTAGAGGTAGTCGCCGTTTTCGCTTCGGTCGCCGTTGCCCGCCGCCCAGTTGACGATTTGTACGATGTCGGGGCGTTCTTTGTTCACCAGCTGATACAGCTCGTCTTTCAGCGCCTGCCAGCCGACGGGGGTAATGTAGTTTTTGGTTTCGGTGCTCATGTGTGTGCGGGAATATGCGGTAGGTCTTGGGGCGGTATTTTAGCGTAATTTGCGGCGCAGGCGGAAAATGCGGCGGCGAAATCCGCAGGCCGTCTGAAAATCCGCTAAAATAGCGCATTGTTTATTTTTCAGACGGCTTTACATCATGCTGGTATTGGGAATCGAATCTTCTTGCGACGAAACGGGCGTGGCGCTGTATGACACGGAGCGCGGCTTGTTGGCGCATCATCTGCACACGCAAATGGCGATGCACGCGGAATACGGCGGCGTGGTGCCGGAATTGGCGAGCCGCGACCACATCCGCCGCTTGGTGCCGTTGACCGAGGGCTGCCTGAAAGAAGCGGGCGTGGGTTACGGCGACATCGACGCAGTGGCGTTTACGCAGGGGCCGGGCTTGGGCGGGGCGCTGCTGGCCGGATCGAGCTATGCCAATGCGCTGGCCTTTGCGCTGGATAAGCCTGTGATTCCGGTGCATCATTTGGAAGGGCATCTGCTGTCGCCGCTGTTGGCGGAGGAGAAGCCCGAATTTCCGTTTGTGGCTTTGCTGGTGTCGGGCGGGCATACGCAGTTTATGGCGGTGCGCGGTTTCGGCGATTACACGCTCTTGGGCGAGAGTGTGGACGATGCGGCGGGCGAGGCGTTCGATAAAACGGCGAAACTTTTGGGGCTGCCTTATCCGGGCGGGGCGAAGCTGTCGGAGCTGGCGAAGCTCGGCCGCGCCGATGCGTTTCAGTTTCCGCGCCCGATGCTGCATTCGCATGATTTGCAGATGAGTTTTTCGGGTTTGAAAACGGCGGTGCTGACGGCGGTGGAAAAAGTGCGTGCGGAAAACGGCGGCGACATCCCCGAGCAGACGCGCAACGACATCTGCCGCGCCTTTCAGGATGCGGTGGCGGATGTCTTGGTGGCCAAAGCCAAAAAAGCCCTGCTGGATACGGGTTTCCGCACGCTGGTGGTGGCCGGCGGCGTGGGCGCAAACTGGAAGCTGCGCGAGGAATTCGGCCGCCTGAGCGTGCAAAAGCCGTCTGAAAAAGGGCAGAAAAAGCCGCCGGTCGAGCGGGTTAACGTGTATTTCCCGCCTATGGCTTATTGCACCGACAACGGCGCGATGATTGCGTTTGCGGGGGCGATGCGCCTGCAGGAGCAGCAGGAAGCGGGCGGGTTTAATGTGAAACCGCGCTGGCCGCTGACGGAGATTGTGCGGGCGGAATAAACGCCGCGTGCAGCCGGGAAAAGCCGCTTGCAGCAAGCCGTCTGAAAAAGCCGCCGGGCATCGGGGTTTTTCAGACGGCTTTTTTGTTGCAGATTACCATCGGCAACAGCGTTTGGATGCGGAAAAAGCGGAGCGGGCGGCGGAATTTCAGTATAATACCAAACTTAACTTTCTTTTTCTTTTTGATGTCGAAACCAAATGAGTACTTCACATTCCAATTTTCTGGAACGCGTGTTCCGCCTGCGTGAAAACGGCACTAGCGTGCGCACGGAAATGATGGCGGGTCTGACCACCTTCCTGACCATGTGCTACATCATCATCGTCAACCCGCTGATTTTGGGCGAGGCGGGCATGGATATGGGCGCGGTGTTTGTGGCGACCTGTATCGCCGCCGCCATCGGCTGCTTCGTGATGGGCTTTGTCGGCAATTATCCGATTGCGCTGGCGCCGGGCATGGGCTTGAACGCTTACTTTACGTTTGCCGTGGTCAAAGGCATGGGCGTGCCCTGGCAGGTGGCGTTGGGCGCGGTGTTTGTATCGGGCCTGATTTTTATTTTGTTCAGCTTTTTCAAAGTGCGCGAGATGTTGGTGAACGCGCTGCCGATGGGCTTGAAAATGTCGATTGCCGCCGGTATCGGCCTGTTTTTGGCACTGATTGCGCTCAAAGGTGCGGGCGTGATTGTGGACAACCCCGCCACGCTGGTGGGTTTGGGCGATATTCACCAGCCCTCGGTATTGCTGGCGATGGCGGGCTTTGTGATGGTGGTGGCGCTGGGCTATTTCCGCATCCGCGCGGCGATTATCATCACCATTTTGGCCTTGACCTTGGTGTCGTCGCTGCTGGGGCTGAGCGAGTTTAAAGGCGTGGTCGGCAGCGTGCCGAGCATTGCGCCGACGTTTATGCAGATGGATTTCGACGGTCTGTTTACCGTCAGCATGGTCAGCGTGATTTTCGTGTTCTTTTTGGTGGACTTGTTTGACTCTACGGGTACGCTGGTCGGCGTCTCCCACCGCGCCGGTTTGCTGGTGGACGGCAAGCTGCCGCGCCTGAAACGCGCGCTGCTGGCGGATTCGACGGCCATTGTGGCGGGCGCGGCCTTGGGTACGTCTTCGACCACGCCGTATGTGGAAAGCGCGGCGGGCGTATCGGCGGGCGGCCGCACCGGCCTGACTGCGGTAACCGTCGGCGTATTGATGCTGGCCTGCTTGATTTTCTCGCCGCTGGCGCAGAGCGTGCCCGCATTTGCCACCGCACCGGCCTTGCTGTATGTGGGCGTGCAGATGATGCGTAGCGCCACGGAAATCGACTGGGACGATATTACGGAAGCCGCGCCCGCGTTCCTGACCATCGTGTTTATGCCGTTTACCTACTCGATTGCCGACGGTATTGCCATGGGCTTTATCAGCTACGCGGTGGTGAAACTGGTGTGCGGCCGCGCGAAGGAAGTACCGCCTATGGTATGGATTGTCGCCGTGCTGTGGGCGGCGAAGTTCTGGTATTTGGGCGGTTAACAGTTTGAGTTGATATAGTCATTGAAAATCAGAATGATACGGCGTTTCTGCGCCATTCTTATTTTAAATGACTATATATGAAAAAAGCCGTCTGAAATCTGCGGATTTCAGACGGCTTTTTTGCGGGTAAGGGGAGGGGGGCGACCTTTATTCTTCAGGTGTCTGAGCGTAGTCGAAGCCTCAGGTAAGGCTTCGACTACGCTCAGACACCTGTATGCAAAATAAAGTTATCCGGCGATATCCGACCTTCGCTTGTTTGGCAGAAAAGGGCAAATGCTAGCGGAATATCGGGCGGGTGCGGATGTTAATGAATGTATTTAAAAACAGTTGTTTATCAGCCGATTTTACTCGATTTTGCAATATATTGATTTTGTGGTATTATTTAGGCTATCGAATTTATAGTTTAATTTAAACTTTCAATTTGTCG
>NZ_BCWL01000176.1 GCF_001592185.1 Bergeriella denitrificans NBRC 102155 | reverse complement strand
GCCAACGCTGTAGCAGGATTGAATTTCACCGACTGTATTCCCGCATTCGAATATAAAAAGGGCATTGGCAGGTAGGCAATGCTGTAACAGGAGCACTCCATGAAACGATTGACTTTATTGGCATTGGCCTTGACTGCGGGCGCAGTATCGGCCGCCCCGAAAGCAGATGTAAACAAAGGCAAAGAAATCGCCACCAATATCTGCGCTGCCTGTCACGCGGCAGACGGCAACAGCGGCATTGCCATGTATCCGAAAGTTGCGGCGCAACACGCAGCCTACATCTACCAGCAAACCCTCGACATCAAAGACGGCAAACGCACCAACGGCTCTTCCGCCGCGATGAAGCCGATGGTGATGAACCTGTCTGAGCAAGACATCCGCAACGTATCCGCCTACTACGCCAAACAGCAGGCCAAGCCGGGCGAAGCCAATCCTAAAGAAGACATCGAGCTGGGCGCGAAAATCTACCGCGGCGGCCTGCCCGAACAGAAAATCCCGGCCTGCATGTCCTGCCACGGCCCGGCCGGTGCGGGTATGCCTGCCGGCGGTACGGAATTGTCCGGCTATCCGCGTTTGGGCGGCCAGCACAAAGCCTACATCGTTGACCAAATGAAAGCGTATAAGGCCGGCCAGCGCAGCAACAACATTATGATCGACATCGCCAAGCGCATGTCCGACGATGAAGTCAACGCCGTAGCCAACTTTATCCAAGGTTTGTATTAATCGGGCTCGGTTGGAATGTTAAGGCCGTCTGAAAACCGGTTTGATTGAAGGTCAAATCGTTTCAGACGGCCTTTGCCGATTCAGGCCGTCTGAAATTTGTGGGTAATGTGGGAAGAGGCAGATTACTGAATTTCAAAGGCCTCAGGCTTCTGTTTTTTTAAACAGCTTTTCTTATTCCGCCCTACGACCGTTACATCCCCTGCCTTACGCTCCTCACTTTTTCAGACGGCCTTTAGGGTCTGTTGACCATTCGTCATGCGGTCGTTTTTTGGTCAAAAAACGCATCTGCTGCGTCACAAATCCTCGCAAGGCTTTCAACCTTGCTGCGTTTTTTCCTTGCATCTGCATTTTTTGCCTCAAAACCCGACTTTGCGAACGAAATGTCAACAGACCCTACTCATTCCCGCTGTCTGAAAGCCTTATAAGTTTTTTCAAATTGCAGTGCCGCCCGTTTTGCTTCATGATAACGGTTTTGCCCGACTTTTATTTTCCGTCAGACATACCATGAGCCAGTCCGCCAAATCCGTGCCCCTGATCCGCCGCCCGTGGTTCGCCTTTCTCAGCTCCATGCGTTTTGCCGTGGCTCTGCTGAGCCTTTTGGGTGTTGCCTCCGTCATCGGTACGGTCTTGCAGCAAAACCAGCCCGCGGCCAACTATCTGGTCAAATTCGGCCCTTTTTGGTCGCAGATTTACCAATTTCTCGGCCTGTATGACGTTTATGCTTCCGCATGGTTCGTCGTCATCATGCTGTTTTTGGTCATTTCCACCGGTCTGTGCCTGACACGCAACGTGCCGCCCTTCCTGCGGGAAATCAAATCCTACCGGGAAAACGCTAAAGAAAAATCCTTGGCTGCCATGCGCCATTCCGTGCTGCTGGAAGACAACCTTTCCCCCGAGGTCGCCGCACGTTATTTGGAAGTGCAGGGCTTTTCCGCCAAAACCGTTGCCCGCGAAGACGGTTCGGTGCTGGTCGCCGCCAAAAAAGGCGCAATGAATAAATGGGGCTATATTTTCGCCCATGCCGCTTTGATTGTGATTTGCTTGGGCGGCCTGATCGACAGCAACCTGCTGCTGAAAATCGGTATGCTTACCGGCCGTATCGTGCCCGACAACAACGCCATGTATGCCAAAGACTTCAAACCCGAAAGTGTATTGGGCGCAGGCAACCTGTCGTTCCGCGGCAACGTCAACATCACCGAAGGACAGAGTGCCGACGTGGTTTTCCTCAATGCCGATTCCGGCATGCTGGTGCAGGACTTGCCGTTTGAGGTCAAGCTGAAAAAATTCCACATCGACTTCTACAATACCGGTATGCCGCGTGATTTCGCCAGCGATTTGGAAGTGACCGACAAAGCCACCGGCGAAAAAATCGAGCAGACCATCCGCGTCAACCACCCGCTGACCCTGCACGGCATTACCATCTACCAGGCCAGCTTTGCCGACGGCGGCTCCGATTTGAAATTCAAAGCTTGGAACTTGGCCGATCCGGACCGCGAGCCGGTTACCCTCAAAGCGACATCCATGCGCGAGTTTCCGCTCAATATCGGCGATACCGCCTACAAGCTGGAGTTTGACCAATTTACCGCGCTCAACGTCGAAGACATGAGTAAGCCGTCTGAAAACCAAGCGCAAAGTCTGCAAAACACCATCAATGATGTTCGCGCCGTTACCCAAGAAAACAAGCGGTTTACCAATATCGGACCCTCCGTCATCTACCGTATCCGCGATAATGCAGGCCAGGCGGTGGAATACAAAAACTACATGCTGCCGATTAAGCAGGAAGAAGACTACTTCTTCATCACCGGTACGCGCAAAGGCCTCGACCAGCAATACCGCTGGCTGCGCATTCCGATGGACAGAGACGGCAAAATCGATACCTTCATGGCCATGCGCGAATTATTGCGCGACGGGGACGCGCGTAAGAAAGCCGTCGCCCAAGCCACACGAGGCGCGCCCGCCGACATCCGCGAGCAATTCAGCTTGGCGGCGGCCAACACCTTATCCGTGTTCGCACAAGGCGGCTATCTGGCACTCGACCAGTTCGTCACACAAAACATTCCGCAGGCCGAGCAGGAAAAAATGCAGGGTTATTTCTACCAAATGCTGTTCGGCGTGATGAATGCCGTACTCGACGAGACCCTGCAAAAATACAATCTCGGCGGCTGGCCGCAAGACGAGGCGCGCCAACGCTTCCTTTTACACAGCATGGATGCCTATACCGGCCTGACCGAATACCCCGCGCCGATGCTGCTCCAGCTTGACGGCTATACCGAAGTGCGCTCCTCCGGCCTGCAGATGACCCGCTCGCCCGGCGCGTCCTTGGTGTACCTCGGTTCGGTATTGCTGGTACTCGGCACGGTATTCATGTTTTATATCCGTGAAAAACGCGCGTGGCTTTTATTTTCAGACGGCCGTATCCGCTTTGCCATGTCGTCCAGCCGCAACGAGCGCGATTTACAGAAAGAATTTCCGCAACACACCCAACGCCTGCAACAGCTGGCCAAGGATTTGAACCATGACCGACCACACTAAAACCGTGCCGGAGCACGCGCTGCTGACCCAGAAATCCTTTATCCGCAGCCTCGGCGCAGCAGACTGGCTGTTTGCCCTCCTTATGGCCGCAGCCGCACTTTTCGCCCAATACAGGATGGGGCACCGCATGGACGCATACGAAACCGCGATTCTGTGGAGCAGTGCCGCCACCGCCGTTTTCCTGGGCTGGTTTTTCAAGCCCATGCGCTGGTTTACCCCGCTGACCATGCTGCTGGCTTATGCCGCCGTCGTCCTCTACGGCGGCAGCATACAGAATTCAGACGGTTTTTTACTCAAATTTTTCCTGAGCAGCCAATCGGCGATTATGTGGCAGTGTGCCTTTATCCTCTTCGCCCTGTTTGCCTATATCCTCGGCGCGGCGATTGCCGTCAAGCAAAACACCCAAAGCAACACCCTGCTCGGCATGGGTACGGTGTTCGGCTGGATTTCCGCCGTCGCCGGTTTCACCGGCCTCTTGGTGCGCTGGCACGAAAGCTATTTGTTGCGCCCCGACGCCGGACACATTCCCGTATCCAACCTGTATGAAGTATTCATCTTGTTTTTGGTGATTACCGCGCTGATGTATCTCTACTACGAAGGCCGTTTCGCCGTACAAAAACTCGGCGGCTTCGTTTTCACCTTTATGGCCGTCGTCGTCGGCTTCGTTTTATGGTACAGCGTATCCCGCGAAGCCCACGTCATCCAACCGCTGATTCCCGCCCTGCAATCATGGTGGATGAAAATCCACGTTCCCGCCAACTTCATCGGCTACGGCGCATTCTGTATCGCCGCCATGCTCGGTATCGCCGAACTGTGGGCCATACGCAGCGAAGAAGCCGGCAAAAAATCCTGGCTGCCGCAATCGCAAGTCATCGAAGAAGTCATGTACAAAGCCATCGCCGTCGGCTTCCTCTTTTTCACCATCGCCACCATCCTCGGCGCACTGTGGGCGGCCGACGCATGGGGACGCTATTGGAGCTGGGATCCGAAAGAAACCTGGGCATTCATTGTCTGGCTCAACTACGCCGTTTGGCTGCACCTGCGCCTCGTCGCCGGCTGGCGCGGCCGCGTCCTCGCCTGGTGGGCGATTATCGGCCTCTTCGTCACCGCCTTCGCCTTTATCGGCGTAAACATGTTCCTCAGCGGCTTGCATTCTTACGGATCGCTGTGAGTATCAATCTTTGATTTTCAAGGCCGTCTGAAATTTTCAGACGGCCTCTTACTTTTTTCAGAATAAGCCGTAGGTCGGGTTGTCAACCTAACCTACACACTACAAATGCACTCA